>NZ_JBEUPA010000081.1:0-36497 GCF_040492065.1 Actinomadura sp. NPDC000929
CGAGATCCGCCAGCGCCACCCCGTCTTCGGCGTCGGCTCCTACGTCGAACTGTCCGCCTCCAACCCCTCCGTCCTGGCCTTCACCCGCGAGATCAACGGCGGGGACGCCAACCAGTGGGGCGGCGCGAACACGGTCCTCTGCGTGAACAACCTGTCCCGGTTCCCCCAGCCCGTGGAGCTGGACCTGCGGCGCTTCCGGGGCTCGTACCCGATCGAGTGCATGGGCGGCGTCCAGTTCCCGGCCATCGGCGAACTGCCCTATCTGCTGACCCTTCCGGGGCACGGCTTCTACTGGTTCCTGCTTCCGCCGCCGCCGGACGAGCAGGAGCCGGGAGAGGGAGTGATGTGACCGTGGCGCCGTCCGCTCCGCCGACCGACACCTCGCTCGTCCGGCTCCTGGCCGGCTGGCTGCCGCGGCAGCGGTGGTTCGGCGGCAAGGACGGCCCCATCCACGACCTCGCCATCGGCACCGCCACCGAACTCCGGTCCGGCGACCCCTCCCTGCACCACCTCGTCCTCGACGTCCGACAGGACGGCACCACCGACCACTACCAGCTCCTCCTCGGCGTCCGCCGCGACCTTCCCGAGCATCTGGCGCCGGTCGCGATCGGGCATCTGGAGGACCCCGAGCAGGGCATCACCGGGTACGTCTACGACGCCGCCCACGACGCGGAGCTGACGCGCCCGCTGCTGGACCTGATGGCGGACGACCGGACGGTCGGGCCGCTGACCTTCCGCCGCGCGCCCGGCACCGGCATCCGCACGGACCTGGACGGCACGCCGATCCCGGGCGAGCAGAGCAACACCTCGCTGATCTTCGGCGACGCCTACATCTGCAAGCTGTTCCGCCGCCTGTCCCCCGGCGTCAGCCCCGACCTGGAGGTCAACCTCGCGCTCTCCCGGCGGGGCTGCGAGCACGTCCCGAGCGTGCACGGCTGGATCGAGCTGGAACCGGGCGCGCTGGGCACCGCGGAGGGCACCGCTTCGGGCGGCCCCGCGGGCGGCGCGGACTCCGGTGGCGGGAACGAGCCGGTCACGCTCGCGCTGCTGTCGGAGTTCCTGCGCACCGCGACGGACGGCTGGCAGCTCGCGCTCACCAGCGTCCGCGACTGGTTCGCCCAGCCCGCAACGCCGGGGCCGCCGCCGGGGCCGTCGCCCGCGCTCACCGCCGGCGACGCCGGCGGGGACTTCGCCGCCGAGGCCGAACGGCTCGGCGCGGCCACCGCCGAGGTGCACCGCGACCTCGCCGCCGCGTTCGGCGTGACGCAGGCGCCGCCCGAGCTGCTGCGGGAGATCGTCTTCTCGATGCACGAGCAGCTCGACCAGGTCAGCGCCGCGGTCCCGCAGCTGCGCCCCTACGCGCCCGCGATCCGCGAGGTGTTCGACCGGGTCGCCGCGGAGGCGTCGCCGCTGCCGTTCCAGCGCGTGCACGGCGACTACCACCTCGGCCAGGTCCTGCGCACCGACTCCGGCTGGACGCTGCTGGACTTCGAGGGCGAGCCGGCCCGCACGCCCGCCGAGCGCCGGGCGCCCGCGCACCCGCTGCGCGACGTCGCCGGGATGCTCCGCTCGTTCGAGTACGCCGCGCGGTTCCTGCTGGCCCGGGAGGGCGACCTCCCGCCGGAGACGGCGGACGCGCTGGAGCTGCGCGCCCAGGAGTGGGCCGAGCGGAACCGGGCGGCGTTCTGCGCCGGCTACGCGGCCGCGGGCGGGCCCGACCCCGCGGCGCACGCGACGCTGGTCCGGGCCTTCGAGTTCGACAAGGCCGTCTACGAGATCCGGTACGAGGCGCGGAACCGGCCGTCGTGGCTGCCCGTCCCGCTGCGGTCCCTGGCCCGGCTCGCGAGCTGACCGGGCAGGCGCCGCGCCGGGCCCGCCCGCACCGGCCCTCGCTCGGCCGCCGCGTCACAGGTCGATGGCGTAGTCGAGGACGACCCGGTCGGCGGGCAGCACGATCTCGCGGCAGACCTCCATGACGCCGGCGCGCGCCAGCATGCGGCGGGTGATGGCGAGCACCGGCACCCCGCCCGCCATGTTGAGGGTCTCGGCCTCCTCGGGCGTCGGCATCCGGGAGCGGACGGCCTCCTCGACGCGGGTCGGCGGGTACCCGAGGTAGGCGAGCTGCGCGAGCGTCCCCCCGGGCCAGGGCTCGCGCGCCGGGTCGGCGACGGGCGTGTCGCCGACCACGTCCCACGGCAGGTAGTTGACGGAGATCTGCTGCGGCTCCTCGCGCGCGTAGAAGACGAACCGGCGGCGCAGCAGCTCGGTGCCGGACGGCAGCTCGAACAGCGCGCCGAGGTCGTCGTCGGCCCGGACGCGGGAGAACTCCCGGTCCAGCCGGTACTCCTCCCAGGTGATCCTCTGGTCGCGGGTGAACGTGGTCTCGGGGACCGCCGACGGCCCGGCCACCGCGCGGTAGCGGTCCATCGCCACGCGGCGGGCCGGCGGGACGGTCCGGACGCGCGTGCCTCCGCCGCGGCGGGTCTCCACCAGGCCCTCGCCGCGCAGCAGCGCGACGGCCTGCCGCACGACGATCTCCGAGACGCCGTGGACGTCGCACAGCTCGGCCAGGGTCGGCAGCCGCGTCCCCGGCGGGAGGCTGCCGTCCCGGATCCCCTCTCGCAGGGTGTCGGCGATGCGCAGGTAGGCGGGACGCTCCGGCACCGGCGTCACCTCCCTCTCCTCGGGCGCGCCCCCCGGCCTCCTGCCCGCGGCCACGTTCGAACAGCGTTCGACGCCGCGTTCGATCCTGCTCGCCCCTCCAGTCATCCATACCTTCCAGGCGCTATCCGCGGGGGCACGGTCCGCTTACGGACAGCTTGACACCTCTCAGGCCGAGTAAGACTTTTGTATACAGAAGAGCGGCCTCGGGGAAGGGACGACCTTGATGGGCGACTTCGAGGATCTGAAGGCGGCCATCGAGGGCGAGTTTCCGGGTTGGCAGGTGTGGCGCAGCGACGCGGGGCGCTGGTACGCGACCCGCAGCGGCGACCTCACCGATGCGCAACTCCAGGCGGGATGTGCGATGACGGTGGCCGCGGACGACTCGGAGGGGCTCCGGCGGGTGCTGCTCGACCAGGCGCGCGGGGAGCCCGGAGAACGGTGACGGGAGGCGGGAGAGTCGGGGCGGCCCGGTCCGCGCGCGGGGGCGGACCGGGCTGGGACAGGCCGGTACGGAAGGTACCTGTGTCGCTCAGGTGACACAGGAATGGAGCCCAGGGCGGTGGGGTCGGGGTCACCCCTGGGGCGAGGTAGACGTGGCCGCACGGACGGCACATTCGGCGCGACCCCACGACGAAGAGTCGTGCCGGCCGTGCGGCCGCAACATCCGCACCGGAATGCCGGGTTCGCGAAAACAGGTCGGTCCGTCATGTGAGAGCGCCCGTTCTCGGGGCAACCTCTTGGGGTAAACGGCTCAGTGACGGGAGGCCATGACGTCATGGCACGGGTGACGCGCGCGGAGATCGATCGACTCGTCGGCGGCGACCACCATGATCCACACGGCGTCCTCGGGGCGCATCCCGGTCGGGACGGGGTGGCGGTGCGGGCGTTGCGCCCGCTCGCCGAGAAGGTCGAGGTCGTGCTGCCCAGCGGCGACCGCCACCCGCTCCGGCACTTCCACCAGGGCGTGTTCGTCGGGACGCTGCCCGCCGGCACGTCGCTCGCCGGCGCCGAGAAGGACCGGGCCCCTCTCGCCGTCCCCGACTACCGGCTCGCCGTCACCTACGGAGACGGCGTCGAGACGATCCAGGACGACCCCTACCGCCATCTGCCGACGCTCGGCGAGCTCGACCTGCACCTGATCGGCGAGGGACGGCACGAGGAGCTGTGGCGCGCGCTGGGCGCCCGCGTCCGCTCCTACGCGTCCGCTCTCGGCACGGTGGAGGGGACGGCCTTCGCGGTGTGGGCGCCGACGGCGCGGGGCGTGCGGGTGGTCGGCGATTTCAACCACTGGGACGGCCGCGCGTACCCCATGCGGTCGCTCGGCTCCACCGGCGTGTGGGAGCTGTTCGTCCCGGGCGTCGGCGACGGCACGCGCTACAAGTACGAGATCCTCGGGGCCGACGGCGTGTGGCGCGCCAAGGCCGACCCGATGGCCCAGGCCACCGAGACCCCGCCCGCGACGGCGTCCCGCGTCTTCACCTCCTCCTACGAGTGGGAGGACGGCGCGTGGATGGACGCGCGCAAGGAGCACGACTGGCTGCACGAGCCCATGAGCGCCTACGAGGTGCACCTCGGGTCGTGGCGTCCCGGGCTCGGCTACCGGGAGCTGGCGGAGGAGCTGACGCAGTACGTCAGCGACATGGGCTTCACGCACGTGGAGTTGCTTCCGGTCACCGAACACCCCTACGGACCGTCCTGGGGCTACCAGGTGACGTCCTACTACGCGCCCACGGCCCGGTTCGGCGACCCCGACGACTTCCGGTACCTCATCGACCGCCTCCACCAGGCCGGTATCGGCGTCATCATGGACTGGGTGCCCGCCCACTTCCCGAAGGACGAGTGGGCGCTGGCCCGGTTCGACGGCACCGCCCTCTACGAGCACGACGATCCGAAGCGCGGCGAGCACCCCGACTGGGGGACGCTCGTGTTCAACTTCGGCCGCGCCGAGGTCCGCAACTTCCTCGTGGCGAACGCGTCGTTCTGGCTGGAGGAGTTCCACATCGACGGGCTGCGCGTGGACGCCGTCGCCTCGATGCTGTACCTCGACTACTCGCGCAAGGAAGGCGAGTGGACGCCCAACATCTACGGCGGGCGGGAGAACCTGGAGGCCATCTCCTTCCTCCAGGAGATGAACGCGACGGTCTACAAGCGCAACCCCGGCATCATGACGATCGCGGAGGAGTCCACGGCGTGGCCCGGGGTCTCCCGCCCGACCCATCTCGGCGGGCTCGGGTTCGGGTTCAAGTGGAACATGGGCTGGATGCACGACACGCTCGAATACCTGCGTCACGAGCCGGTGTTCCGGCACTACCACCACAACGAGATCACGTTCTCGCTGGTGTACGCGTTCTCGGAGAACTACGTCCTGCCGCTGTCGCACGACGAGGTCGTCCACGGCAAGGGCTCGCTCCTGAGCAAGATGCCGGGCGACTCCTGGCAGCAGTTCGCCGGGCTGCGGGCGCTGCTGGCCTACATGTGGTCGCATCCCGGCAAGCAGCTGCTGTTCATGGGGCAGGAGTTCGGGCAGGGCGCCGAATGGGCGGAGGAGCGCCCGCTGGACTGGTGGCTGCTGGACAACGCCTCCGAGGGGGCCAACCATCTCGGGCTGCAGAGGCTCGTGCGCGACCTGAACCACGCGTACCAGGGCGAGCCCGCGCTGTGGACGCGCGACAGCGACCACGACGGGTTCCGCTGGATCGACGGCAACGACGCCGGCGGCAACACCCTGTCCTACCTGCGCTACGGGACGGCCCCGGACGGCGGCGAGCCGCCCGTCGTGGCGTGCGTCGTCAACTTCGCCGGGAACCCGCACGAGAACTACCGGGTGGGCCTCCCCCGCGTGGGCCGGTGGCGCGAACTCGTCAACACCGACGCCTACGAGTACGGCGGCAGCGGCGTCGGCAACCTCGGGCGGGTCGAGGCGGCGCCGGAGCCGTGGCACGGGCTGCCCGCGTCGGCGGAGATGCGCGTCCCGCCCCTGGGGGCGGTGTGGCTCGTCCCTGAATAGGGTGACGGGATGCGCCTGCACATCGTCCCCGGCCAGTTCATGGTGGAGCACCTCCCGCACGCGACGTTCCCGGAGGACGACGAGTGGGTCGCGCTCATCCGCGCTCCCGAGGGCCTCACCGTGATCCGGGACGCCTCGCCGTTCGCCGAGACGGAGCGGTGGGTCGGCTTCTACGGCGACCCGGACGGCGGTCTCGCCACGCCCGGCGTGCTCGCCGGCGTCGTGGGGCCGCTGGCCGAGGCCGGCGTGCCCGTCTTCGTCGTCTCGACGTACCACTCCGACCTCGTGCTCGTCCCGGAGCACCGGTCGGAGGCGGCGGCGGGGGCGCTGCGCGACGCCGGCCACCGCGTAGAGAACTGAACGGCTAGAGGCGTTCGAGGAGCCAGCGGGGGCCGACGACGGCGGCGCCCGCCTCCTCGCAGCGGGCGCGCAGCTCCCGGTCGGCCGTGACCACCAGGTGGTCCTTGTCCGGGGCGCCCCGCCGGACGAGGTCGACGATCGCGTCGTCGCCGCTGCCGGGCGCGGCCACGACCCGCAGGCCGTCGACCGGCTCGTCGGCGACGCTCCGCGCCGCGCCCTCAACGACCAGGACGACCTCCGGAAAGCAGCGGTCGTAGGGGAACAGGCCGCTCGGCAGGCCGCGCACGCCGCCGTCGAGGCGCTTCAGGTCGTCGCGGAGCCGCGCGTTCGCGCCCGCCCTGTCCTTCCACCAGCCGTCGGCGCGGGCGCCCACGACGTTCGCCGCGTCCACGACGAGGACGACCCCGCGCATCGCCTCCCGCACGCGGGGCCAGCACCGCGCGAACGGCTCGAACAGCTTGCGGCCGGTGACCTCTTCCTCGCGCACCCACTCGGCCCCGCGCGTCTCCCGCGACGCGGGCAGCACGTGCGCGCGCTCCGGCAGCGAGCCCACGACCGAGGTGAACGACCATCCGCCGTGGTCCTCCACGCTCGTCCCGTGGACGCGGACCGTCGTCGTGTCGAGCGTGCACTCCTCGGACGTCTCGCGCAGCGCGCCGGTGACGACGTCCTCGTGGCTGTGCAGCGCGCCGCCGAACATGCCCCACGTCCCGCCGCCGAGGCCCCACCACGCGCGCTGCTGGAGCAGCACCCACGTCTGGCCGGAGGAGTCGCGGTGGTAGGCCAGAAGGCCCGCGGCGCCGAACCGTCCCCAGTGCGTGTGCCCCAAGCCGCAGCCGGCCCAGCCGTCGCCGTCTCCCATGCGTCCGACGATAGCGCCGCGGACCCGTGACGAAGGGCACAGTGCCCTCACCCGCCTCGCCGAATACGATTCGGGGGTCACCGTGATCAAGGAGAGCGAGTTGAGCGTCGAGGCGACCCCCCAGGACCTGTGGAACACCCTGTCGGGCGCCGAGCTGATCCGGGCGATGGCGGACGGACGGTTCCCGCAGATCTCCGACATCAACGACTACATCGGGCAGGACATCGCCTCCGCCGAACCGGGCCGGGTCGTCATCGAGTGGACGCCGGGCGAACGGCTCTGCAACCCCGGCGGCACGGTGCACGGCGGCTACATCGCGATGATCCTCGACAACGCGGTCTGCCTCGCGGCGAGCAGCACCTGCGAGCACTTCATGCCGATGCTCACCCTCAACCTGAACGTCGACTACCTGCGCGGCGTCCGGGCCGACGAGACCTACACGGTGACCGGGACGTGCGTGCACCCCGGCGCCACCCGCATGGTCTCCAACGCGGTGGTCACCGACGGGCGCGGCCGCCCGGTCGCCCAGGCGTCGGCCGGCGTGATCCCCAACAAGGCGTTCGCCCGCTGAGCCCGTCCCGCCCGGCCCGGGCCCGCCCGGGCGGCGGGAACGGCGCCCGGCGAGCGCATAGGCTGGGCCCATGGTGGATCCCGGCACAGTCGTCAACGTGATCAAACAGGCCCGCGACCGGCGGACGGCCCCGCTGATCCTGGAGCTCGACCTCACCGAGGGCATCGTCGAGACCGCGCCCGCCGACCCCGTCTCGGCGTTCCTGTCCATGCGCCGGCCGGGCCTGCGGGACGTCCTGGACGGGCTGCGCCGCGCCCGCTCCGACAGCCGGGTGCGCGCACTCGTCGTGAAGGTCAGCGGCACCGTCGGGCTGGCGCTCGCCCAGGAACTGCGCGAGGCCGTGCAGAGCCTGCGGGACGCGGGCAAGCACACCGTCGCCTGGGCCGAGACGTTCGGCGAGGGAGGCCGCGGCACCGTCCCGTTCTATCTGGCCACCGGGTTCGACAAGGTCTACCTGCAGCCCACCGGCGAGGTCGGGCTCACCGGCGTCGCGATCGAGGAGCCGTTCTTCGCCGGCGCGCTGGAGAAGGCGGGCGTGCGGCCGCGGTTCGCCAAGCGCTACGAGTACAAGACCATGGCGAACACGTTCATGGAGAAGACCTACACGCCCGAGCACGAGGAGTCGTCGCAGCGCCTCGTCACCTCGCTCGGCGAGCAGATCACCGCCGGGATCGCCGCCTCCCGCGGCCTGGCGGAGGAGAAGGTCCGCGAGCTCACCGACCGCGGCCCGCTGCTGGCCGCCGAGGCGCTGGAGGAGGGCCTGGTCGACGGCCTCGCCTACCGCGACGAGATCTACGGCGGCCTGCGGAAGGAGTTCGGCGAGGAGGCGCAGCTGCGCTACGTCTCCCGCTACAACCGCGCGCACGGCCTGGCCAACCGCCTCCCGCAGCCCGGCAAGCAGGACGTCGTCGCCTTCATCAACGGGCAGGGGCCGATCCGGCTCGGCCGCAGCGGCCGCGGCGGCCCGCTCCCGAACTCGGGGCCCGCGATGGGCTCGGACACGATCGGCGCCGCGTTCCGCGCCGCCGTGAAGGACGACCGGGTCAAGGCGATCGTGTTCCGCGTCAACAGCCCGGGCGGCTCCGCCGTCGCCTCCGACTCGATCTGGCGCGAGGTCGTCCTCGCCCGCCGCGCCGGCAAGCCCGTGATCGTGTCCATGGGCAACGTCGCCGCGTCCGGCGGCTACTACGTCTCGATGGCCGCCGACACGATCGTCGCGCAGCCCGGGACCATCACCGGCTCGATCGGCGTCGTGGTCGGCAAGGCCGTGGTCAACGACCTGCTGGAGCGGGTCGGCGTCGGCCTCGGCTCGGTCGCCGACGGCGACCACGCGCGCATGTTCAGCGCCACCAAGGACTTCAGCGACTCCGAGTGGGAGCGCGTCAACGCCTCCCTCGACCGGATCTACGACGACTTCACCGCGAAGGTCGCCGAGGGCCGCGACCTGTCCCGCGAGCGCGTCCACGAGCTGGCCCGGGGCCGGGTCTGGACGGGCGCGGACGCGCGCGAGCGCGGCCTCGTCGACGAGCTCGGCGGCATCGACCTCGCCCTGGACCTCGCCCGCAAGAAGGCCGGCATGGCCTCCGACGCGCCGGTCCGGATCTACCCGCACACCTCGCCGCTGGAGCGGCTGCGCCCGCCGGAGTCCAGCGAGGACCGCACCGCCGCGTCCGCGCGCTTCGACGGGTGGGGCTCCCTCGGCGGGCTCGCCGCGCGGCTCGGCCTGCCCTCCGCGGGCCCGCTCACCCTGCCCGGCGCCTGGGAGATCCGCTGAGCGCCGACTTCGTCGAGGCCGTCGCGGCCTTCGCGACCGGCGTGGTCGTGCTGACCGTCCGCGACGGCCGCGACGACCTCGGCACCACGATCACCTCGTTCATGTCGGTGTCGCTGGATCCGCCGATGGTGCTGGCGAGCGTGGCGTCCTCGTCCTACCTCACCGAGGTGCTCGGCCGGAGCCCGCGCTGGGCCGCGACGATCCTGTCCGCGGACCAGCGGGCCCTGGCCGGCCGGTTCGCCGCCGAGGGACGCCCGAGCGCGCGCATCCTGCTGGCGAGCGAGCCGCACCACCGCGGCGAGCACTCCGGCGCCCTCGTCCCCGACAGGGGCGTCTCGGCCCTGGAGTGCGAGACCCGCCAGACCGTCGAGGCGGGCGACCACACCCTCTTCGTCGCCGAGGCCGTCTCGACCGACTACGTCAGCGCCGGGCGGGCCCCCCTCGTGAGGGCCGCCCGGCGCTATCTGCCCGGCTAGGACTTCGGGAAGCGCTCCAGGAAGCCGCGCAGGTCGTCGGCGTGCTCCTCCTCCTGCGCGAGGATCTGCTCGAAGACGCGCTTGGTGGTGGGGTCGCCGTCGCCGAGCCACTGGATGATCTCGGTGTAGGACGCGATGGCGATCCGCTCCGCCACCAGGTCCTCCTTGAGCATCTCGACGAGGTCGAGGCTGGCGTTGTACTCGGCGTGCGCGCGGGTGGTGAGGGTGTCCGGGGAGAAGTCGGGCTCGCCGCCGAGCTGGACGATCCGCTCGGCCAGCATGTCGGCGTGCTGCTGCTCCTCGGCCGCGTGCTGGAGGAACTCGCTCGCGACGGTCTCGGCGTGGATGCCGGTGGCCGTGTAGTAGTGCCGCTTGTACCTCAGCACGCACACGATCTCCGTGGCCAGGGCCTCGTTGCAGACCTGGATCACGCGCTGGACGTCCGCCCCGTACGCCTCGGTGATCGGGCCTTTGTCGATCTCCTGCCGAGCACGCTCGCGCAGGGTCTTGATGTCCGTCAGGAACTCCGCCATCTAGGGGCCTCCACAGTCGACTACAGGAGGCCCTCTACCCGACGGCCCTGCTTCCACACGGCGTAGGTCTGGGGTACGCCCGGGCGGTATGCGAGGTGGATGTAGGACGGGGCGTCGAGGACGTGGACGTCGGCGCGGGCGCCGGGCGCCAGGTGCCCCACGTCGGTGCGTCGCAGGGCCCGGGCGCCGCCCGCGGTCGCCGACCAGACCGCCTCGGCGGGCGTCATGCGCATGTCGCGGACGGCCACGGCGACGCAGAACGCCATGCTGGAGCTGTAGCAGGATCCGGGGTTGCAGTCGGTGGCGAGGGCGACGGTGGCTCCGGCGTCCAGGAGGCGGCGGGCGTCCGGGTAGGGCTGGCGGGTCGAGAACTCGACGCCGGGCAGGAGCGTCGCGACCGTCCGGGACGACGCCAGCGCGTCCACGTCGGCGTCGCTGAGGAACGTGCAGTGGTCGGCGGAAGCGGCCTCCAGCTCGACCGCCAGCCGCACGGCGGGCCCCTGCGTGAGCTGGTTCGCGTGGAGGCGCGGCGACAGGCCGGCCTTGACGCCCGCCGTGAGGACCTCCCGGGCCTGGTCGGCGTCGAAGGCGCCCTCCTCGCAGAAGACGTCCACCCACCGGGCGTGCGGGGCGCAGGCGGCGAGCATGTCGGTGGCGGCGAGGTGCGCGTACCCGGCGGCGTCGCCCGCGTACTCGGCGGGGACGACGTGGGCGCCCAGGTAGGTGACCTCGTCGGCGTACTCGGCGGCGATGCGCACGGCGCGCGCCTCCTGCTCGACCGTGAGGCCGTAGCCGGACTTGCACTCCACGGTCGTGACGCCCTGCCGGGCCATCTCGTCCACGAGGCGGCGCACGTTGGCGCGCAGCTCGTCGTCGGACGCGGCGCGGGTGCGCTCGACGGTCGTGCGGATGCCGCCCGCGGCGTACTTCTCGCCGCTCATGCGGGCGGCGAACTCCTCGGCGCGCTCACCGGCGAACACCAGGTGGGCGTGGGAGTCCACGAAGCCGGGCAGCACCGCCCGCCCGGCGGCGTCGAACGACTCGTCGGCGGCGGGCGCGGAGGAGGACGGGCCCGTCCACGCGACCGCGCCGTCCTCGATCACCAGCGCGGCGTCGCGGACGACGGCCAGGCCGCCGCCCTGGCGATCGGGGACGGCGGGGTCGTTGGTGACGAGCTCTCCGATGTTGGTGATGACCGTGCTCATCGGCGAAGGATCTCACGGGGCGGGTCCGCGGCGGCGGAGGCGATGGAGCGGGCCAGCGCGCCGGGGACGTCCTCGACCAGCAGGTGCCGGCCGTCGTGGACGATCTGGCGGCCGGAGACGACGACGTGCCGCACGTCCGCGGCGGTGGCGGCGAACACGGCGGCCTCGGCGGCGTGGTCCGGGCCCGCGCCGGCGGTGCGGACCGAGTCGAGGGCGACGGTGACGAGGTCGGCGTAGGCGCCGGGCTCCAGCCGTCCCGCCTCGGGCCAGCCGAGCCCGGAGTGGCCGCCCGAGGTGGCGGCGGCGAGCAGCTCGCCGGCCGTCCAGTGGCCCCGGACGCGGGTGCGGAGCCGCTCGTCCAGCTCGACCGCGCGGGCCTCCTCGAACAGGTCGACGACGGCGTGCTGGTCGGAGCCGAGGCAGATCGGGGAGCCCGCGTCCGCCAGGGCGCGGGCGGGGCCGATGCCGTCGGCGAGGTCCCGTTCGGTGGTCGGGCACATGCACACGCCGGTCATCGTCGTCCCGAGCAGGCCGATGTCGTCCTCGGACAGGTGCGTGGCGTGCACGGCCGTGGTGAGCGCGCCGAGCGCCCCGGCCTCGGCGAGCAGGCGGGTCGGCGTCATGCCGTAGGCGTCCTGGCAGTCGCGGTTCTCGGCGGGCTGCTCGGACAGGTGGACGTGCAGCGGCGCGCGGCGCTCCCGCGCCCACGAGGCGACGGCGCGCAGCTGCTCGCGCGGCACGGCCCGGACGGAGTGGATCGCGGCGCCGACGCGGGCGTGGGACCGTCCCGCCTTTCCGGTCTGCTCGTGCAGGCTGTCGACGCGCCGCGCCCAGTCGCCCGCGGTGCCGTCCCCGAACCGCAGCTGCGGCCCGGCGAGCGGCCGGCCGATGCCGCCGGTCAGGTAGCAGGCGTCGAGGAGGGTGATGCGGATGCCCGCGTCGGACGCGGCGGCGATCAGCGCCTCGCCCATCGCGTTCGGGTCCCCGTAGGGGGCGCCGCCCGGACGGTGGTGCAGGTAGTGGAACTCGCCGACGCAGCTGATCCCCGCGAGGGCCATCTCGGCGAACACCGCGGTCGCCAGCGCCCGGTAGGAGTCCGGGTCGAGCCGGTCGGCGACCTGGTACATCTGCTCGCGCCACGTCCAGAATGTCCCGGAGTGCGCCTGGACGCGGGAGCGCAGCGCGCGGTGGAAGGCGTGGGAGTGGGCGTTGGCGAGGCCCGGCAGGGTGAGGCCGGGGAGGCGCGGGGCGCCCGGCGCCGCCGGGACCCCGGGGGTGACGCGTGTGATCCGCTCGCCGTCGGCCTCGATGAGCACGTCGGCCGCGACGCCGTCGCCTAGCCAGGCGAACTGGGCATGCCACTGCATAACGGAATCCCTACCCCCGCGCCAGGTCGTCCAGTACCGCGGCGAGGGCCTCGACCCCGGCCAGGCGGTCGGACGGCTCGGCGAACTCCTCGGGCGCGTGCGACACCCCGCTCGGGTTCCGCACGAACAACATCGCGGTCGGCAGCCGCGCCGACAGGACGCCCGCGTCGTGGCCGGCGCCGGTCGGCAGGACGGGGACGCCGCCGAGCGCCGACCCGACCCGGTCGCGCAGCGCCAGGTTGAAGTCGACGATCTCGGTGTAGGACTCCTCGGCGAGGTCGACGCTCACCCGGTGCGGGCGCGCCGCGACCCGCGCGGCCTCGTCGACCTCCAGCACCGTCCGGCGGACGGCGTCGTCGGCGGGGCCCCGGGCGTCCAGCCAGGCGGTGACCGCCGACGGGATCGCGTTCACGCCGTTCGGCTCGACCCGGACCTTCCCGACCGTCGCGACGGTCCCGTTGCGTTCGGCGGCCTCCCGCGCGGCGATGACCATGTGCGCGAACGGCAGCATCGGGTCGCGCCGGTCGGGCAGCCCGGTCGTCCCGGCGTGGTTGCCCTCGCCCGCGAAGTCGAACCGCCACCGGCCGTGCGGCACGATCGCGCTCGCGACGCCGACCGGGACGTCCAGCGCCCTGCCCTGCTCGACGTGCAGCTCGACGTAGCAGGCGATCCGCCCGAGCAGGTCCTCGTCCGGGCCGATCGCGTGCGGGTCGAGCCCGGCGTTGTGGACGACCTCGGCGAACGTGTGCCCGTCGGCGTCGGTGAGGCCGCGCGCCCGGGCCGGGGCGATCGCCCCGGCCAGCAGCCGGGAGCCGAGGCACGCCACCCCGAACCGCGCGCCCTCCTCCTCGGCGAACGCCGCGATCCCGATCGGCCGGGCCGGCCGGACGCCGCGCTCGCGGAGCAGGTCGACCGCCGCGAACGCCGACACGATGCCGAGCGGCCCGTCGAACGCTCCCCCGCCGGGAACGGAATCGAGATGGCTGCCGGTCAGGACGGCGCCCGTGCGGGTCCCGTCCTCCGGGTACCACCAGGCGACCGTGTTCCCGTTGGGGTCGTGCTCGAGGTCGAGGCCGCGGCGGCGGGCCTCGTCGGCGAACCAGGCGCGGCACTCCAGCTCCGGCGGCGTCCACGCGAACCGGTGGTAGCCGCCGGTCGCCGCGTCCCGCCCGACGGGCAGCAGCTCCGCCCACATCTCCTCGAAGCTCATGGCCGCATGGGGATGCGCACGCCGCGCTCGTCCGCGACCTCCGCCGCCCGCTCGTAGCCGGCGTCGACGTGCCGCATGACGCCGGTGCCGGGGTCGTTGGTCAGGACGCGCCGGAGCTTCTCCCCCGCGAGGGCCGTGCCGTCGGCGACGCAGACCTGGCCGGCGTGGATGGAGCGGCCGATGCCGACGCCGCCGCCGTGGTGGATCGACACCCACGTCGCACCGGAGGAGGTGTTGAGCATGGCGTTCAGCAGCGGCCAGTCGGCGATCGCGTCCGACCCGTCCTTCATGCCCTCGGTCTCCCGGTACGGGCTGGCGACCGACCCGCAGTCGAGGTGGTCGCGGCCGAGCACGATCGGCGCGCTGATCTCGCCGCGCGCGACCAGGTCGTTGAACACCTCGCCCGCCTTGTCGCGCTCGCCGTAGCCGAGCCAGCAGATCCGCGACGGCAGGCCCTGGAAGTGGACCTTCTCCTTCGCCATCCGGATCCACCGGGTCAGCGGCTCGTTGTCGGGGAACAGGTCGAGGATCGCCTGGTCGGTGCGGGCGATGTCCTTCGGGTCGCCCGACAGCGCCGCCCACCGGAACGGCCCCTTGCCCTCGCAGAACAGCGGCCGGATGTAGGCGGGCACGAACCCGGGGAACGCGAACGCGCGCGCGTACCCGGCGAGCTGCGCCTCGCCCCGGATGGAGTTGCCGTAGTCGAACACCTCGGCGCCCGCGTCCTGGAAGCCGACCATGGCCTCGACGTGGACGGCCATCGACGCGCGGGCCCTGGCGATGAACCCGTCGCGGTCCTTGTCGCGCTCGGCGGCCATGTCCTCGAACGCGACGCCCTGCGGCAGGTAGGCGAGCGGGTCGTGCGCGCTGGTCTGGTCGGTGACGATGTCGATCGGGGCGCCGCGCCGCAGCAGTTCGGGGACGACGTCGGCGGCGTTGCCCAGCACCGCGACCGACAGCGGCCTGCGTTCGGCCTTCGCCTCCTCGGCGAGCCGCAGCGCCTCGTCCAGCGAGCCCGCCCGCACGTCGCAGTAGCGGTGCTCGACCCGCCGCTCGATCCGGGACGGGTCGCACTCGACGCAGATCGCGACGCCGCCGTTCATCGTGACGGCGAGGGGCTGCGCGCCGCCCATCCCGCCGAGCCCGGCGGTCAGGGTGATCGTCCCGGCGAGGGTGCCGCCGAACCGCTTCTCGGCGACGGCGGCGAACGTCTCGTAGGTGCCCTGCAGGATGCCCTGCGTCCCGATGTAGATCCACGACCCGGCGGTCATCTGGCCGAACATCGTCAGGCCGAGCGACTCCAGGCGGCGGAACTCCTCCCACGTGCCCCACTGCGGGACGAGGTTGGAGTTCGCGATGAGCACGCGCGGCGCCCACTCGTGCGTCTGGAAGATCCCGACCGGCTTGCCGGACTGGACGAGCAGCGTCTCGTCCCCCTCCAGGTCGGACAGCGACCGGACGATGCCGTCGAAGGCGTCCCAGCTCCGGGCCGCCTTCCCCGACCCGCCGTAGACGACCAGCTCGTCGGGGTGCTCGGCGACCTCGGGGTCGAGGTTGTTCTGGATCATGCGCAGGGCGGCCTCCTGCGGCCACCCCTTGGCGGCGGTCAGCGAGGTGCCGCGCGGGGCGCGGACGGGACGGGGACCGGACATGTGGGACTCCTTCAGGAGAGCGGGCCGGTGACGGCCTCGGCGGCGGCGACCAGTGAGCCGTCCCGGACCAGCGCGGTCGCGGCGGCGATCTCGGGGGCGAGGTAGCGGTCCGGGCCGGGCGGCGGGACGGCCTCGCGGAGCCGGGCGACCACGGCGGCGGTGGCCGGGCCGGGAAGCAGCGGGGTGCGCAGCTCCAGCGCCCGCGCGGCGGTGAGGATCTCGACGGCGACGACCTGCGCGAGGCCGTCCACCGCGCGGCGCAGCTTGCGGGCCGCGCCCCACCCCATCGAGACGTGGTCCTCCTGCATGGCCGAGCTCGGGATCGAGTCGGCGCTCGCGGGCACGGCGAGGCGCTTGAGCTCCGACACGATCGCCGCCTGCGTGTACTGGGCGATCATGTGGCCGGAGTCGACGCCGGGGTCGTCGGCGAGGAAGGCGGGCAGCCCGGCGGAGCGCCCCTTGTCGAGCATCCGGTCGGTGCGGCGCTCGGACATCGAGGCGACGTCGGCCGCCGGGACCGCGAGGAAGTCCAGCACGTAGGCGACCGGGGCGCCGTGGAAGTTGCCGTTCGACTCGACCCGTCCGTCGGGGAGGACGACGGGGTTGTCCACGGCGGACGCCAGCTCCCGTCCCGCGACCAGCTCGGCGTGCGCGAGGGTGTCGCGGGCGGCGCCGTGCACCTGCGGGGCGCAGCGCAGCGAGTAGGCGTCCTGCACGCGGGTGCAGTCGGGGCCCCGGTGCGACTCCATGATCTGCGAGTCGGCCAGCAGCGCCCGCAGGTTCGCGGCCGAGGCGGCCTGGCCGGGATGGGGCCGCAGGTTCTGCAGGTCGGCGGCGAAGACGCGGTCGGTGCCGAGCAGCGCCTCGACGCTCATCGCGGCGGCGACGTCGGCCGCGGTGAGCAGCCTCCGCAGATCGCCGATGGCCAGGACGAGCATGCCGAGCATCCCGTCCGTGCCGTTCAGCAGGGCGAGCCCCTCCTTGGCGCCGAGCTCGACCGGCGTGATGCCCGCGTCCCGCAGGGCGTCGGCCGCCGGCCTGAGCTCGCCGGCGGCGTCCCGGACCGACCCCTCACCGATCAGCGCGAGGGCCACATGGGCGAGCGGCGCCAGGTCGCCGGAGCAGCCGAGGCTGCCGTACTCGAAGACCTGCGGGGTGATGCCGGCGTTGAGCAGTGCGGCCAGGGTCCTCGCGGTGACGGGCTGGACGCCGGTCCGTCCCGTCGCGAGGGTGCGCAGCCGGAGCAGCATCAGCGCCCGGACCACCTCGCGCTCGACCTCGGCCCCCGACCCCGCCGCGTGCGACCGGACGATGTTCAGCTGGAGCTGGGCCCGCAGCTCGGGCGCGATGTGCCGCGTGGCGAGCGCCCCGAAGCCCGTCGAGACGCCGTAGACCGGCGTCGGGCGCGCCGACAGCTCCTCGATGTGGGCCCGCGCCTCACCGATCAGCTTCAGCGCCCCGTCGGACAGCGCCACCTTGGCCCCGTCCCGCGCCACCGCCGCGACCTGCTCGAACGCCAGCGGTTCCGGCCCGACCTCGACGCCTGCGTCCCCCATACCAAAACCCATACCCACCATTGGAGCGCGTCCGGGGCCGATGCCCCAGCCCCGGCCCGCGCTCTGTGTCTCGTATACGAGACACTCGGAGCATGAGCCAGGTCCCCGCCGCCCGCCGCGCCCTCGCGGTGCTGCGCCTCCTGGCGGCCGCGCCCGGCCCCCTGCCCGCCTCGGCGATCGCCCGCGAGCTCGGCATCCCCCGCTCCAGCGCGTACCACCTGCTCACCGCGATGGCCGAGGACGGCTTCGTCACCTCCATCCCCGAGGAGCGCCGCTGGGGCCTCGGCGTCGCCGCCTTCGAGATCGGCTCCGCCTACCTGCGCCACGAGCCCCTGGAACGCCTCGCCCGCCCCCTCCTGCGCCGCCTGGTCGACCGCGTCGGCGAGATCGCGCAGCTCGGCGTCCTGCACGGCGCCGAGACCCTCTACCTGCTGAAGGAGCAGCCGCCCCGGCACGCCACCCTGGTCACCGACGTCGGCGTCCGGATGCCCGCCCAGCTCACCGCGAGCGGCCGCTCGATCCTGGCGTACCTGCCGCCCGCCCAGGTCAGGGCCCTGTTCCCCGGCCGCTTCGTGGACCGCACCGGCCGGGGCCCCGCCACCCTGCGCGACCTGCGCCGCACCCTCGCCGAGGACGCGCGCCGCGGCTGGGCGGTCGAGGACGGCCACATCACCGAGGGCTTCGCGAGCATCGCCGCCTGCGCCTTCGACCACACCGGCCGCCCCACCGCCGCGATCACGGTGACGTTCCGCCGCGAGGACCACCCCGAACCGGCGTGGCCCGCCCTGGCGGCCCAGGTGCGCGCGACGGCCGCCGCCCTCACGACCCGCCTCACCGGCCGCCCCCCTGCCTGAGAACTAAGCCCCGAAGCGGTCGGCGACCAGCCGGTCGGCCCAGCGCCGGAGCGCGTCCTCCACGGGCGGATGGCTCAGTCCCGCCTTCCCGGCCAGCACGCCGGCCGAGGAGGTGTCGTAGCGCTCCTCGGACAGGAAGGAGAGCGTCTCGGGCTCGACCCCGGTGAGCGCACGCGGCAGCCGCCGTACCAGCCCGACCGGCAGCGTCACCCGGGGCGGACGCACACCGAGGTGCCGCGCCAGAAGCCCGACCAGGTCGGGCAGGTGCGGCGTGGCGTCGTCCAGGACCCAGTGAGCGCGGTAGGGCTCCTCGTCGTACTCGGGCACGGCGGCCATGAAGCGGGCCAGGTGGTCGACGGTGACCACGGGCACGAACGTGCGCCGCGACCCGGCCAGCGCGGGCAGGCGCCCGCCCCAGAGGTCCCGCACCATCTCGGCGAGCCCGATGTACTGCCCGGCCTCTCCGGTGACCGAGTCCCCGATCACGGTCGCCGGATGGACCGCGGTGAGCGGCACCCCCTCCTCCCGCGCGACCGCGCGTACGGCGGCGTCCCCTTCGAGCTTGGACGCCTCGTACGCGCCAAGCCGCCGGTACAGCGCGTCCAACTCCTTGGCGGGCACCGGATGGGCGAGCCTCCCCTCGGAGGCCACGCGGTACCCGGACACATGGACGAGACGCCGCAGCCGGGGAAGCGCGGCGGCCCACCGCACGACGTTCACGGCGCCGTCGACGTTCGCCCGCCGAGCCTCCTCCCGTCCCAGCCCGAACCGGAACAGCGCGGCGGCGTTGAAGACGTCCCGCACGGCCTTCAGGCGGTCGCGGTCCTCGTCGTCCAGCCCGAGGTCCGGCCGCGTGATGTCGGCGTCGACGACCAGCAGCCCCTGGTCGTCGACGCCGTGCTCCCGCAACCATCCCCGCAGCTCACCGCCGCGCGCACCGCCGCCCCGGACGGCCGCGACGACCGGCCGCCCCCGTTCCAGCAGCTCCGCCACCAGCCACCGGCCGATGAACCCCGTCGCCCCCAGGACCAGGGCCTCGCCGGCCGCACCCTCGCTCAACGTCATGGCGAAAAAGTAGACCGGTCTACCTATTTTGTCCAGCGGCGCCGGTCAGCGCTTCTTCTTGGGGGTGACGCTGAGGCGGTGGTCGAGCTTCCAGAAGTAGAGCGCCTTGCCCTTGCCCACGTACACGTCGTGGAGGCCGACGCACTGGCTGCGCCCCGTCCCCGACAGGTCGGCCATCCACCTGCCGGTCGGCTCGTACACGTCGAACTGGTAGATCTTGTAGGCCCGGCCGATGTCGAGCCGGTAGTGCTTCTTCTCCTTCAGCGTCGGCGTGTACCCGAGGCTCCTCTGCCACTGCTTGTTGGCCTGGTATCCGAGGGTGGCGTTGATGCTCTCGACCGTGGCGCCGTACGAGATGGTGACCGTGTGCCCCACCGTGTACGAGGTCGCGGCGTTCATGGTGCCGGGGCCCCAGCCCGAGACGGTCCACGGGTCCTGGTTCTCCCAGCGGGTCCAGGTCCCGGCGAACTGCCGCTTCCCACGCGCGACCCGCTTGTCGGTGCACTTCAGGCCGTTCTTCGCCTTCGACGCGCCGGCCTTTCCCGCCTGCGCGCCGAGCTCCTTCTTCGCCGCGACACTGGTGGTCGGCCTGGCCTCCCCGCCGGACACCACCGTCGTCCCCACCACGGCCGCGGTGCCGAGGACGGCCACACCGGCGAGCGTCAACCCTGCCTTCTTCATCCGGGAATTCCCCTCTATGACCCGACCCATCCCTTGGGCCGCACGAGCCATTCTTCGAAGAAAGCCGATTCCGGATTCAGGGCCCTAGGACCCCAACCCCCGCGCCCCGGGCCCTACCTGCTCGCGCTTCGCCCCGGCCACTGGCACCTCGCCACCTCCGATCGGGCGGCCGCCGGGTTCCGTCGTCCTCGCCGCATCCCGCGTGCCGCGGAAATCCGCAGGGTCAGGTGTCGCGGCGGCGCGCCCAGTCGGCGCGGTGGAGTTCGTATTCGACCTCGCCGTGTTCGGTGCCGGGGATGGGGTCGTCCCAGTGCCGGTGGAAGGTGCGCAGGTAGGTCAGGCCGGACTTCTCCATGACGCGGCGGGAGGCGGCGTTGACGGCCATGGTCTGGGCGAAGACGCGGTGGACGCCGAGGTCGGTGAACGCCTTGGCGATCAGAGCCCGCGACGCTTCGGTGGCGTATCCCCGTCCCCAGCTGGCCGCGCGCAGGCAGTAGCCGAGTTCGGCCTGCCGGGCGTCGTGGCCGTCGCCCGGTTCGAGGGCCAGCCAGCCGATGAAGTCGCCGGAGGAGCGCTCGACCGCGGCCCACCGGCTGAGCGCGCCCCGCTCGTACCAGTCGAGGATCCTGGCGAGGGTCTGGTCCCTCAGGTGGGCGCGGGGGGTCGGCCGGCCGCCGGTCAGGAACCGCATGACCTCCGGGTCGCCGTCGAGCCGGACCAGGCCGTCAAGGTCGTTCTCGGTGAACCGCCGCAGCAGCAGCCGGTCGGTGGTGAGGAATACCTGCACGGCGCCGAGTCCTCCGATCCGCCGAGGAGACGGCCACCCGCGTGATCATCTCGTTCGATGGGCGTTCTGTCCTTGGAACGGTCCTATTTGGGCTGTAGGTCGCAAATGATCGAAAACGTCCGGCTTCGTCTCTACAATCTCATGCGATCGGATACCCGGACAGGGAGGTCCCTCCCGTGAATGGTGAGCACCGCCCCGAGTGGCCGGTCGATCCCGAGACGCCCAGCGTGGCCCGGATGTACGACTACTACCTCGGCGGCAAGGACAACTTCGCGGCGGACCGCGAGGCCGCCGACCAGGTGGTGGCCGCGATGCCGAACGTGCTGGAGTTCACCCGCGCCAACCGCGGGCTGCTGTCGCGGGCCGTGACGATGATGGCCGACCGCGGCATCCGGCAGTTCCTGGACATCGGCTCCGGGCTCCCGACGCAGGAGAACGTGCACCAGGTGGCCCAGCGCGCGGCGCCCGGCTCCACCGTCATCTACGTCGACAACGACCCGATCGTGCTCGCGCACGCGCGGGCGCTGCTGGCCGACAACCCGCTGACCACGGTCATCCAGGCCGACTTACGCGAGCCGGAGAGCATCCTGGACGACCCCGAGGTGAAGGCCCGGATCGACTTCGACCGGCCGGTGGGCCTGCTGTTACTGGCCATCCTGCACTTCGTCCCGGACGAGGCGGGACCGGCGGAGATCGTGGCGAGGCTCCGGGCGCCGCTGGCCCCCGGCAGCTTCCTGGCCATCACGCACGGCCACCGCGGCGAGGTCACCACGCAGGTCGAGGAGCAGGTCCGGGGCGCGTACGGCAGGACGGGGGCGGGCGACATCATTCCGCGCGGGATCGACGAGGTCATGACGTTCTTCGAGGGCACCGAGCTGGTCGGCCCCGGCCTGGTCCAGGTGGCCGACTGGCGGGCGGACGCCGAGCCGTCCCCGCCCGACATGTCGCGGCCGGGCTTCCTCGCCGGCGTCGGGAGGGTGGTCTGATGCTGCCGACCCATCTGCTGTTCGGCCGGGCCTTCAGCGAGGACCCCTACGCCGTGTACGCCGAGCTGCGGGCGGCGGGGCCCGTCCATCCGATCGACTTCCCTCCCGGCGCCGCCGCCTTCCTCGTGGTCGACCACGAGCACGGCCGCGCGGCACTCAGCGACCCGCGCCTGTCCAAGGACACCGCGAACAGCGCCGTGCCCGTGAACCCCGAGCTCTTCTTCGGCGGCACGATGCTCGGGATGGACCCGCCCGGCCACACCCGGATGCGCGGGCTGGTGGCCAAGGCGTTCACCGCCCGGCGGGTGGAGCGGCTGCGCCCGCGCGTCCAGGAGATCGCCGACCGGCTGCTGGACGGCGTCGCCGAACGCGGCGAGGCCGACCTGATCGAGGACTTCGCCGTCCCGCTGCCGATCCAGGTCATCTGCGAGCTGCTCGGGGTGCCGGCGCGCGACCGGGCCCGGTTCCGCGAGTGGACGGCCGTGCTGACCGTGCCGGCGCTGACCGCCGAGGCCCGCGAGCGCCGCCGCGAGGCGGCCCGGGCGTTCAACGCCTACCTGCTCGACGTGATCGCCGAGCGGCGGGCCGAGCCCGAGGACGACCTGGTCAGCGCCCTGATCACCGCCCGCGACGGCGACGCCGCCCTCACGGAGGCGCAGCTGCTCGGCACCGTCGCGCTGCTGCTCATCGCCGGGCACGAGACCACCGTCAACCTCATCGGCAACGGGATGCTCGCCCTGCTCCGGGCGCCCGGCCAGCTCGCCCTGCTGCGGGCGCGGCCCGAGCTGCTGCCGTCCGCGGTCGAGGAGCTGCTGCGGTTCGACGGCCCGGTGGAACGGGCGAGCCAGCGCATCGCCCTGGAGGACATGGAGATCGCCGGAACGCCGATCCCCAAGGGCGCCTGGGTGCACGTCTCGCTCGGCGCCGCCGACAGGGACCCCGCCGTGTTCGAGGACCCGGACCGGCTGGACGTGACCCGCGCCCCCAAGGGGCACGTCCCCTTCGGCCACGGCCCGCACTTCTGCCTCGGCGCCCCGCTGGCCCGGCTGGAAGGGCAGATCGCCATCGGCGGCCTGCTGGACCGCTTCCCCGGTCTCGCCCTCGCCGTGCCCGCGGACGAGCTGCGCCACCACCGCACCGGCTCGATCGTCCGCGGGCTGGTCTCGCTCCCCGTGCGCGTCTGAACGCCGCCCCGGCTCGGGAACGACGGGGCGCTCTCCACGGTGCTCCAGCAGCATGTCCCGATCGCAGGCGGCGATCCGGGACGGCGAACGGCCGAGCCCCGGGGGCGGGACTCGGCCGTCGGCGGTGTTACGGAGGGTCAGGCGAGGCCGGACTTCTTCAGCCACTCCTCGGCGACCTTCTCCTGGTCGTCCTTGTCGATGGCGACGCGCTTCATCATGTCCAGGAGGTCCTGGGTGGTGAGCTTGGCGGAGACGCCGTTCAGCGCCGCCCTGGCCTTCTCGTCCACCGCCTTGGTGTTGACCAGCGGCGTGACGTTCTGGGCGGAGAAGACGTTCTCCGGGTCCTCCAGGACGACGAGCTTGTTCTGCTGGATCGTCGGGTCGGTGGTGAACAGGTCGGCGGCCTGGACCTTGTTCTCGGTGAGCAGCTTCACCAGGGTCGCCTGGGCGCCGGCGTCGAACGGCTGGAACTTCTTGAAGTCCAGGCCGTAGGTCTTCTTGAGGCCGACGAGGCCCTGCTGGCGGGTCTTGAACTCCGAGGGCCCGGCGATGACGAGGTCCTTGGCGACCGGCTTGAGGTCGGCGATGGACTTCAGGTTGTACTTGGCGGCCGTCTGCGGATTGACGGTGACGGAGTCCTTGTCCTCGGCCTTCGCCGAGTCCAGGATCTCCACGCCGGCGGGCAGCTTGGCCTTGAGCGCGGCGTTGATCTCGTCGGTGGTGGCGGCCGTGCTGGTCTTGTCGACCGAGGTGGTGAGCAGGGCGCCGTTGTACTCGGGCATCACGCTGATGCCGCCCTTGACGACCTGGTCGTAGTAGATCTCGCGGGCGCCGATGTTGAACTTGCGGGTGACCTTGACGCCCTTGGCCTCCAGCGCCTGCGCGTACAGCTCGCCGAGCAGGTTGCTCTCGGGGAAGTTCGCGCCGCCGACGGTGACGGTGCCGTTCCCGCCGCCCCCGGAGAGCGGGTTCGAGTCGTCCCCGGAGTCGCCGCTCCCGCAGGCGGACAGCGACAGGGCGGCCACGAGGCCGACGACCGCGCCCCTGATGAGTTTGTTCATGGTGCTCTTCCTTCGGTGTCAGGAGGATCGGGCGGAGCCGAGCAGGCCCGGTGAGACGAGGAGGCGGCGCAGTGCCGCGAAGGCCGCCTGGACGATCAGCGCGAGCAGCACCACCAGGACGGTGCCCCCGACGACGAGCTGGTAGTCGTTGCGGGCCAGACCGTCGATGATGTAGCGGCCGAGGCCGCCGAAGCCGGGGTAGGCGGCGATGGTCGCGGTGGCGACGACCTGGATCGCGGACGTGCGCAGCCCCAGCAGGATGAGGGGCAGCGCCATCGGCAGCTCGACCCGCCACAGTACGCCCCAGCCGGTCATGCCCATCCCGCTGGCCGCGTCCTTGGCGTCGGCGTCGACGCCGCGGATGCCCTCGAAGGTGTTGACCAGGATCGGCGGGACGGCGAGGGCCACGAGCGCGACGAGCACCGGCGTGATGCTGTACTCGATCACCACGACGATCAGCACCAGGCCGAAGGTGGGGACGGCGCGGGCGATGTTCGCCAGGCTGATCGCGAGGAACCCGCCGCGGCCGGTGTGCCCGACGAGCAGGCCGAGCGCGAGGCCGATGACCGCGGCGCACACCAGCGCCACGCCGCTGTAGTACACGTGCTGGAGCAGGCGGTGCGGGATGCCGTCGCCGCCGTGCCACTGGGAGGACGTGGTCAGCCACGTCCAGAACAGGTCGATCTGGTTCCACAGCTCGTTCATGAGGTCATCCGGGCTCGGGCCCACGGGGTGAGCAGGCGTTGGACGGTGACCAGGATCGCGTCGGTGACCAGGGCCAGCAGGACGATCAGGACGGTGGCGGCCACGATCTGCGTCTGGAACTGGAGCTGGTAGCCGCGGATGATGTCGTAGCCGAGGCCGCCCTGGCCGATCAGCTGGCCGACGGCGACGAGGCTGATGGAGGAGACGGCGGCGACGCGCGTCCCGGCGATGACGATGGGCACGGCGATCGGCAGCTCCACCTGGAGCAGGCGCCGCAGCGGGCCGAAGCCCATCGCGGTGGCCGCCTGCCGGACGGGCTCGGACACCGACGCCAGGCCGTCCACCACGTTCGGGACGAGCACCGACAGGCTGTACAGGGTCAGCGGGATCATGACCGTGGACGCGGTCAGCCCCGTGTACTGGATGAAGACCATGAACAGCGCGAGCGACGGGATCGCGTAGAAGACGTTCGAGACCGTCAGCGCCGGCGGGTAGAGCCACGCCCAGCGGCGGCACAGCATGCCGACCGGCAGCGAGATGATCAGGCCGAACAGCACCGGCAGCAGCGCGAGCCGCAGGTGGATGAGGGCGTGCTCGGTCAGCGTGTCGGTGTGCTCGCCGATCCAGCCCCAGTCGATGTCCATCAGCCGGCGCCTCCGGCGTCGGCCTCCTCGGGATCGGGCGCGGGCTCGGCGGCCCGCTCTTCGCGCGCGGCGCCGGCGGCGCCGCGGCCGTGGGTGGGGACGGCGAGCAGGTCGGTCCCGCTCGCGGTCCCGACGACCGCACCGGTCTCGTCGACGCCGACCGCCAGGCCGGACGGGGACAGCACGGCCGCGTCCAGCGCGGTCCGCACGGAGTCGCCCCCGACGTGGAAGGTGGGGCCGACCGGGCTGAGCTCGGCCTTCCCGAGCGCCCCGGTCGCCTGCGCCGGGCGGGCCCAGCCGAGGGGGCGCCGGTCCTCGTCGACGACGAGCACCCACTCCGTCCCGGCGGCCTCCGCGGCGTCCGTGCCCGCCGCGCGGACCGCGTCGTCGCTCAGCCGCAGGCCGCCCGTCTCGGCGAAGGAGAGGGTGCGGATGCCGCGGTTCTGGCCGATGAAGCCGGCGACGAAGTCGTCGGCCGGGTGGGCCAGGAGGTTCTCGGGGCTGTCGATCTGGACGAGCCGGCCGCCGGTCTGGAAGACCGCGATCCGGTCGCCGAGCTTGATGGCCTCGTCGATGTCGTGGGTGACGAACACGATCGTCTTGTGCAGCTCCTCCTGGAGGCGGAGGAACTCGTCCTGCAGCTCGGCGCGCACGACGGGGTCGACGGCGCTGAACGGCTCGTCCATCAGCATGATCGGCGGGTCGGCGGCTAGGGCCCGCGCGACGCCGACGCGCTGCTGCTGGCCGCCCGACAGCTGGAACGGGTACCGCTTGCCCATCGCCGGGTCGAGCCCGACCCGCTCCATCAGCTCCAGCGCCCGCGCCCGCGCCTTCTTCTTGTTCCAGGACAGCAGGTACGGGACGGTGGCGATGTTGTCGAGGATGGTGCGGTGCGGGAAGAGCCCGGCGTGCTGGATCACGTAGCCGATGCCGCGCCTCAGCTCGGCGGGCTTGCGCTCGCGGACGTCCTCGCCGTCGATGAGCACGCGCCCGGAGGTCGGCTCGACCATCCGGTTGATGGTCCGCAGCGCGGTGGTCTTGCCGCCGCCGGAGGTGCCGACGAACACGGTGATGCGGCCCGTGGGGCATTCGAGGCTCACGTCGTCGAGTGCGACGGTCCCCCCGGGATAGCGCTTGGTGACGCCCTCAAAGGTGATCAACGAATCACGTCCTCGCCGGGCGTCCCGCATGACGCCGATGATCGAATTCTGATTACGAGCCAACCGTAACCAATGGGTACCGTCATCTCAGTGTCCCGGCATGCCCGGAACGTCGAGCATGAAAGTATATCTACCGGTAATGCAGGGAAAGTAGCGTGTCGCCGTGGAGAACAGCCGAATCGTTATCGACGGGACTTCGCTCACATGCGCTCAGGTGGCGCGTGCGGCTCGCGAAGATGTGACGGTCGCCATAGCCGCGGCCGGCGTGCGGCGGGCGCGCGACGCCTGGCGGGTCGCCCGCGAGGTCACCGAGACGCAGCCGGTCTACGGGCGGACGACGGGGGTCGGCGCCAACCGCGTCGTGGACGTCGAGTGGGAGGACTCCGACGCCCACGGCCTGCGGCTGCTGCGCAGCCACGCGGCCGGGGCCGGGCCGCTGATCTCCCCCGAGATCGTCCGGGCGATGCTGACCGTCCGGCTGAACCAGATCGCGGCGGGCGGCTCGGGCGTGGAGCCGGGCGCGCTGCAGGCCCTGGCGGACGTGCTCAACCTCGGGCTGCTCCCGCCGGTGCCCGTCTACGGGGCGATCGGCACGGGCGACCTGACGGCGCTGGCCTCGACCGCGCTCTGCCTGCTCGGCGAGCGTGCGTGGCTGCCGGGCCCGGACGGCGGCCAGGAGCGCGGCCCCGGATACCGGCTGCGCTCCGCCGACGCGCTGGCGTTCATCAGCTCCAACGCCGCCACGCTCGGCGAGGCGGCGCTCGCGGTCGCCGACCTGCGGAAGGCGCTGCGCGCCTCGACGGTCGTGGCGGCGCTGTCGCACTTCGCCGTCCGGGGCTCGGAGGAGCCGTACGCGCAGCCGGTGCAGGACGCGTGCCCGCATCCGGGCCAGCAGCGGGCCGCGGCGGCGATGCGCGCGCTGCTCGCCTTCGACCGGCCGGCGCCGATGCGCATCCAGGACCCGTACGGCTACCGCGCGTTCCCGCAGGTGCACGGCCCCGCGCTGGAGGCGGCCGCCTACGCCGAGGAGGTCGTCACCCGGGAGATCAACGCCGCCGCGGAGAACCCGCTGGTGGACGTCCCCGGGCGGACGGTCTGGCACAACGGCAACTTCCACACCGCCTACGTCGGGCTCGCCCTGGACACCGCCCGCGCCGCCCTGTTCCAGACGATGGCGCTGGCCGCCGCCCGCCTCGGCACGCTCGCCGAGCCGTCCTTCACCGGGCTCTACCCCTTCCAGGGCGAGACGGAGGCGTCCTCCGGGATCATGATCCTGGAGTACGTGGCGCACTCCTGCCTGGCCGACGTGCGGCGCCTCGCCACCCCCGCGGCGCTCGGCAGCGCGGTGCTGTCGCGCGGCGTCGAGGAGCACGCCGGCTTCTCGACGCAGTCGGCGCGCGCGAGCACCGACGCCGTCGCCGCCTACCGCCTCGGGCTCGGCTGCGAGCTGGTGGCCGCCGTCCGCGCGCTGCGGATGCATGGGCGGGCGCCCTCCGGCGGGCCGCTGCGCTCGGCGTGGGACATGGCGGGCGCCGTCCTCGACCCGCGGATCGAGGACCGGCCGCTGGACACCGACATCGCCGCCGCCGCGGACCTGCTGCCGCACCTGGCCCGGCTCCATCCCTGACCCTCAGCCCGCCGCGGTCTCGCCGGTCGAGGCGCGGACGCGCAGCGACGGCTCGCGGACGACGCGGCGCTTGCGCGGCTTGCCGTCGATGACGTCCACGACGAGCCGGACGGCGGAGTGGACGATGCCCTCGACGTCCCACTCGACGCTGGTGAGCGGCGGGGACAGCAGCGCCGACATCGGATGGTTGTCGTAGCCGCAGACGGCGACGTCGCCGGGGACCTCCAGGCCCAGCTCGCGGGTGGCGGCGTAGACGCCGTAGGCGATGGAGTCGGCGAAGCAGAAGACGGCCGAGGGGCGGCCGGGGCCGCCGAGCACCCGCAGCGCGACCTCGGTGGACTCGGCGAGCGACTGCGGCACGACCACGACGTCCACCGACAGGCCGAGCCGCTCGGCCTCGGCGTTGACGTACACGTCGGCCGGGCGGTCCGGCGTGCTGGCGAGCGTGGGGGTGAACACGGTGAGGCGCTCGTGCCCGAGCGCCCGCAGGTGCTCCAGCGCGAGCGTGACGCCCCGCCGGTTGTCGAAGACGACCTCGCCCTGCGCCTGGCCGCCGTGCAGGGCGTCGCCGATGGACACGACGGGGATCGCGGCCGCCAGCTCCGACCACAGCGCGGCGGACGGGTCGAGCGGCTGGACGATCAGGCCGTCCACCCGCTGGTCGCGCAGCCGCCTGGCGAGGGCCAGCTCGCGCTCGGGGTCGCCGCCGGCGTCCACGATGAGGGCGTAGCGGCCGCGGGCGAGCAGCGCCCGCCCGATGCCGACCGCGAGGGACTGCTGCCAGTAGTCCTCCAGCGAGCCGCACAGCAGGCCGACCTGGTCGGTGCGCCCGCTGGCCAGCGCACGCGCGATCGGGTGGGCCTCGTAGCCGAGCTCGCGGGCGGCGGCGCGGACGCGCTCCTGCGTCTCCTCGGAGGTCTGGATGCCGCGCAGCGCGTAGGACACGGCCGCGGGCGACAGCCCCGTCGCCTGCGCCACTTCCCGGATGGTCGCGCGCTTGCGCTTTTCCGACATCCCTCCAAGCGTAGAGGCCGCCACCGACAGAGCACGGCATCCGCGCTTGACGGGAGCGTCACTGAAGCGGTTCACTGAAACGGTTAACTGATGCGGTTCAGAAGTCCTGGCCTGGCGCTTCGCGCGGTGTCCCGGGCGTAACGGACCGTCTCCACCCACGGTTTCGGAGAGGAGCGAACCCCGTGTCTTCCGAGGTCCTGCCCCGTCCCAGCGGCCTGGAGCGCCTGCCCGGCCGCCCCCTCGACAAGCGGGAACTGCGGGAACTGGTCGACGACCTGGCCGAGCGGCCCGGCCTGTGGCGTCCCCATGTCGCGTTCCCCGAGGGCCGCCGCCACTACGTCTCCCTGCACCGGGACGAGCACGTCGACGTCTGGCTGCTGTGCTGGACGCCCGAGAACGACACCGGCTGGCACGACCACGACGTCTCCTCGGGAGCCGTCCGCGTCGTCGCCGGGGCCATCGAGGAGAACAACCCGCGCATCGGCGGCGAGCCCCTGCGGACCGTCATGCGCGAGGGCGCGTCCTTCTGCTTCGGCCCCGAGCACATCCACCGGCTCACGGGGGTGGAGGACGCCAGCGTCTCGATCCACGCCTACTCGCCGCCGCTGTGGCGGCTCGGCCAGTACTCCATCGACGAGTCGGGCGTGATGCGCCGGACGCCGGTCAGCTACACCGAGGAACTCCAGCCGTCGGACGAGGCCGCCTGACCTGGCCTAACGGGTCTGCGAGCCGGTCTGAAAGGGCCCTGGCGGACCCGTCCGGGGGTGACGGGCCCGCCAGAGGCGGAACGTCCGGTCGAAGCCCGCTCACCCCGGCCGGACGCCCCTATCTCTCCCAGCGCGGGCGGTCCCGAAAGTGTCACACCGCCGTCCGAAATATCGGTCGCTCAGCGCGCAGACCACGATGACGGCGGCGAAACAGGAGGCTGCGCCCCTCAGCAGGCCGGCCTCGTAGTAGGTGTCCGTGACCAGGCGGACGGTGGCGCAGCCGACCGCGGCTCCGGCGAGAAGCGCCACCGCCACCTGGACGGCCCAAAGCGCGATCCCGGCCGTCCCGACACCGGACAGCGCTTTCCGCAGAGCGCACACGGCGGCCGTCACGCCGACGAGAAGCCCGGCCGTCGCCGCCAGGAGTGGTGTGCCGAAATTCACTCCGTAACGGATGGCGAGCGCCGGGACGAAGAAGAGAAGCAACCCCCACCGCAGTCCGCTGATGACCGACGCCAGGGCGACACCCATCTCGCCTGGTCTCAGACGTGGTGACGCCCAGCGTGCCCCCGCGATGACGCAAACGGCGACGGCCGCACCTGGCAGGCGTCCGCCCAGATGACCCAGGTTGTACAGGAGGGCCGTGTCATACACGGTCAGCACCACCTGCCCCAGCGCCCACACGGATCCGGCGAACAGGAGCATCTGCGGGAACGACGGCTCGTCCGCACCGGAATCCTCCTGCGCGGCCAGCCAGCGCAGCAGCAAAGGCGTCACAACAGCCGAACAGGCTCGGACCACGATGTCGTCCGCCGTGTAGGGGTTGTGCAGATCCCACTCGACCATGCAGAAGACGAGCGTGTAAGAGAGCGATGCGGCCCACACGAGCCACGAGTGCGCCAGGCGCCGGTACAGGCCGCGGTCCAGCCACCGCAGCACCGTCACATACGCGAGCAGGACCAGCGGCAGTTCGAGGAACGCCTGCACGCGCAGGACGGACGGGGCCAGCAACTCCGGCGCAGGGAAGCGTTCCGCCAGGCCGCGCATGGCTGGTCCGTCCTCAAGCGCGAACCATCCCTCGGGCAGATACTTCGCGACGAACGAGGCGTCTCCGCCGTGAACCCGCAGCACGTACACGGTGAAGAGCACTTGGTTCAGGTAGACGAGCCCCACGACGAGGCCGAGAAGCGCCTCCGGACGGGCCCAGCGCCGCCCCGCCCCGGACGGAGGGTCACATGCGCGCCGCGTCCACCGGGGCGCGATCGCGAGGCTCGCCGCCGTCGCGGTCAGCACCGCCCCGTCCACCCCGATCGCCACGAGCGACAAACGTAGACGTTTCCTCAGGCGGCCGCATGGGCCGCAGCGACGCCGTGAGCCGGGCCCGCATCCACGCCGCGCCGGGGCGTTCCACCAGGCGGTGCACGGCGTAGGCGGCCAGCAGCGAGCCCCCGATGACCACCGCCAGCGCCGTCCAGCGGTCGAGCCCCGGATACACCGCGTCCAGCAGGGGAAGCGCGAGCTGGGAGTGGACGAGGTAGAGGGGGTAGGTGAGCGCCCCGAGCACGGTCAGGCCCCGCCATCGCAGCCGGCTCAGCCGGCCGGTGGCGACGAGGATCATCACCGCGAAGATGCCCGTGATCACGGCGCTGACCACGGTCTCGTCCGCGCCCCTGAACACGTTCTCCGCGCGCCAGGCGCCCCAGCGCAGCGCGATCAGGTAGGACGCGGCCACGTACCCCCAGAGCAGCAGCGTCGGGCCGAACCGGTGGATCATGTACAGCGCCATGCCCGCGATGAAGTAGCAGCTCCAGGTCGGCACCAGCATCACCTGGAGGATCCTGCTGTCCGCCTCGTCGGCGAAGACGCCGCCGAGCATCCAGGCCGCCATGAAGACCAGGCAGGAGCGGTAGGTGATCCCGATCCCCGCGAGGACGGCGGCGAGCACGTAGAAGTGGAGTTCGACCCAGAGGGTCCAGTAGACGGCGTCCACGTTCCGCAGGCCGAGCCCGCCCTGCAGCATCGTCAGGTTCGGGACGATCAGCCCGGGGACGCCGTGCCCCATCCGGAACACCGCGTAGACGGCGGCGCCCAGCAGCACGCTCACCCAGTACGCGGGCATCAGCCGCACGAGCCGCGAGATCCCGAACTCCCCCGGGCCGCGTCCCCACGCGCTCATGAGGATCACGAACCCGCTGATGACGAAGAACAGGTCGACGCCGAGGTACCCGAACCGGGTGACCGGCGCGATCTCGGGGAAGACGTCCTGCGAGGGCGCGGGCCACGCCCCGGCGCCGCCGAATCCCGTGAAGTGGTACAGCACCACCGCCAGCGCGGCCGCGAAGCGCAGGAGGTCGAGTTCGCGCAGCCGTTCCCGTCGAGTCACCGCGGAACCCTCCCGCCGCCAGGTGGCCCGGCCCGATCCGCCGGGTGAACGGCGGATGTAGGGAAGGACGCGATTCGCCGCGCCCCGCGGCCGTGCCGTGGTGACGGGATGGTCGCGGAGTGCGCGCGTGGGAGGCGCGAGGTCAGTAAGATACGGAGGCGTCCCCCGATCTCATTGGTGGTCCTCCATGACATCTCGCCGCGCCCGACGCGGCGCGGCGACCCGAATGCTGTGCCTGTGCCTGGCGGCGGTCGTGTCGCTCGCCGGAAGTTCCCTGCTCGCGGGGTGTTCCCTGCTCGCGGGCTCGGTGCACAAGCCGGCCGCGGCGGACGGCCCGAAGGACGGGGCGCGCAGGGCCCCGCCCGTGGTGATGTTCCTCGGCGACAGCTACACCGTCGGCGACCGCGGCGTCGAGCCGGAGTCGACCTACGCCTCCGCGACCGCGCGGCTGCTCGGCTGGCAGGTCGTCGTCGGCGGCCGGTCCGGGACGGGCTTCGTCCAGAAGGGCCGCGGCCCGCACGCGTTCCTCGGCCTGTACGAGAGCCAGCTCGGCTGGCGCCCGGCGCCCGACATGCTGATCGTGTCCGGCGGCCACAACGACTGGCGGATCCCCCCGCCGCAGGTCGCGGCGGCGGCGCACGTGCTGCTGGAGCGCGCCCGGCAGCGCTGGCCCGGCACCCGCCTGGTGCTGGTCGGCCCGCTCTGGGGGACGGGGACGCCGCTGCCCGGCGCGCTCGCCGTCCGGGACGCGCTGAAGAACCTCGCCCGGCAGCTCGGCGTCCCGTTCGTCGACCCGATCGGCGAGGGCTGGATCACCGGCGACCTGCTGACCGGCCAGGGCAACGCGCCGCGCCTCATCAAGCGGGACCGCACCCATCCGACGCCGGCGGGCCACCTGTACGTGGCGACCCGCCTGGCGGCGGACCTGAAGCGGATGGGTCTCGACCACCCCGCCCGCAAGGGCTGAGCGCCGGCGGGACCGTCAGCGCGACGCGGGCCGCGCGAGGGTGAGGGAGAAGTCGCCCGCCTCGTCGGTCCAGAACTCTGCGAGCTCCAACCCGGCGGCGCCGAGCTCCGCCTCCAGCCGCTCCCGCCGGAACTTGGCGGAGATCTCGGTGCGCATCTCCTCCCCCTCGGCGAACGACACGTCGAGGTCGAGGCCGCCGACGCGGACGTCCTGGGCGCGCAGCGACCGCAGCCGCATCTCGATCTGCTCCTCGGCCGCGTTCCACACCGCGACGTGCCGGTACGCGGCGGTGTCGAAGTCGGCGTCGAGCTCCCGGTTGACGACCGACAGGACGTTGCGGTTGAACTCGGCGGTGACGCCCGCCGCGTCGTCGTAGGCGCGCACGAGCCGCTCGGGGTCCTTGACGAGGTCGGCGCCGAGGAGGAGGAAGTCGCCCTCGTCCATGGTGGCGCGCAGGCCGCCGAGGAACCCGATGCGCTCGGCGGGCGGCATGTTGCCGATCGTCCCGCCGAGGAAGGCGACCAGGCGCCGCTCGCCGCCGGGCAGCAGGTGCAGGTGCTGCTCGTAGTCGGCGGCGACGGCCCGGACGGCCAGGCCAGGGTGGTCGGCGGCGATCCCGGCCGCGGCCTGCTCCAGGAAGTCGCCGCTGACGTCCACCGGCACGTAGGTGCGCAGCGTGCCGGCCAGCGCGTCCAGCAGCAGCCGGGTCTTCTCCCCCGAGCCCGCGCCGAGCTCCAGCAGCGTCCGGGCGCCGGTGGCGGCGGCGATGGCGGGCGCCCGGGCGGTGAGGATCTCCCGCTCGCGCCGGGTCGGGTAGTACTCCTCCAGCCGCGTGATCTCCTCGAAGAGCGCGCTGCCCCGCTCGTCGTAGAACCACTTGGGCGGCAGGGTCTTGGGCGTGCCGGAGAGCCCGTCCCGGACGTCCTGGCGGAGCGTCTTGGCGAGGTCGTCTGCGGTCAGGAACCGGTCCACGTGGTTCTCCTTCGGTGCTTCGGGTCGGGCCGTGCTTCGGGGTCGGGCGGTCTCAGAGCCGGGAGATGCGGACACCGGCGGCGAGCCCGGTGGTGACGAGCGAGCCGTCGGGGACCCGGCGCCACGCGGGGTCGCCGTCCAGCGGCTCGGACGCGATCTGGACCGCTTCCCCGCCCTCGCGGACGAACAGCGAGTCGCCCCAGGTCGTGGCGGCCAGGGACGTCCCGTCCGAGGCGAGCAGGTTGTAGCGGCCGGGGGCCAGCGCGGTGATCGCGGCGACGACGGCGGCGAGGCCCTCGCCGAGCGCCGCGCCCTCCCGCCAGTTCCGGACGGCGAGGGCGAACAGCGGCGCGGAGTCGACCGGGGCGCGGGCGTCGGGGACCTCGGCGATGTCCCCGGCCAGTTCCCGCAGCTTGGACTCAACGCCGCCGTAGCCCTCGATCTTCCCGTTGTGGCTGAACAGCCACGGCCCCGCGCGGAACGGCTGGGCGCACGACTCGTCCACGGGGAACCCGACGGTCGCCGACCGCAGCGCCGCGACCGCGCACGACGCCCGCACGGCCCCGGCGACCTCGCGGAACGACTGGTCGGTCCAGATGGGCTGGGCCCGGCGGAAGCGGACGGCCTCGCCGTCCTGGTACCAGCCGACGCCGTACCCGTCGGCGTTGAGGAGGGCGCCCTGCGTCATGCGCGGCGCGTACGACTGGGTCTCCAGCGAGTGCTCCCCCTCGTAGATGAGGGAGTGCAGCGTCCGCTCGGGCCCCAGGTAACCGAGATGGCGGCACATCTAGCGGGCCACCCCCGTCGTCGGCTCCGTGGCCGGCCCCGCCGAGCGGGCGCAGCGGAACCCGGAGAAGATCTGCCGGCGGATGGGGTAGTCCCAGTTGCGGAACGAGCCGCGTATGGCGAGCGGGTGCGTCGCCCAGGACCCGCCCCTCAGCACCTTGTAGTCGGGTCCGAAGAAGACCTCCGAGTACTCCTTGTACGGGAACGAGCGGAAGCCGGGGTAGCCGTGGAAGTCCGACGACGTCCACTCCCACACGTCCCCCAGGAGGCGCCGCACCCCGTACGCCGACGCACCTGCCGCGTAGGAGCCGGTCTCGGACGGACGGAGCGCCCGCTGCCCGAGGTTGGCGCGGCCCTCTTCGTAGACGTCGCCCCACGGGTAGCGGCGTGACCGTCCTGCCGCGGGGTCCCAGCGGGCGGCCTTCTCCCACTCGGCCTCGGTCGGCAGCCGCTTCCCGGCCCACCGCGCGTACGCGTCCGCCTCGTACCAGCACACGTGCTGGACGGGCTCGCCGGGCGGGACGGGTTCCGACCGCCCGAATCGGCGGCGCGACCACTGCCCCCCTTCACGCTCCCAGAAGGCCGGGGCGCGCTTGCCGCTGCTGTTGCGCCACTCCCATCCGGCCGGGTCCCACCAGCGCGGGTCGTCGTAGCCACCGGCCTCGATGAACGCGGTGTAGGCCGCGTTGGTGACCGGTTCCACGTCGATGTAGTACGCGGGCAGGTCGACGAGGTGGACGGGGCGCTCGTTGTCGTACGCCCATGGTTCGTCCGACGTCCCCATCTGGAACGGGCCCGCCTCGATGAGCGCTTCCTCGGCGCCGGACGCCTCGCCGGGCACCTGGAGCGGCTCCGCCTTGGGGTCGAGGAGGGCGGGGGCACCGCGGCGCAGCTGGTGGGTGGCCAGCATGGTCTCGTCGTGCATGTGCTCGTGCTGGACGACCATCCCGTACACGAACCCGCCCGACGTCAGCGGATCCGGGGTGTCGAAGCGCACCGACGCCAGCGAGTCGAGCACCTTGGAGCGGACCGCGCCGAGGTAGGACCGGGCCTCCTCTGGCTTCAGGAGCGGCAGCGTCGGCCGCTCCGCCCGCGGATGCTCGAACGCGTCGTACACATCGTCGATCTCGGGGCGCATCGCCTCCTGCCCGGCGGCCGCGCGCAGCAGCCACAGCTCCTCGTAGTTGCCGACGTGCGCGAGGTCCCACACGAGCGGCGACATCAGCGGCGACACCTGCGCGGTGAGCCCGTCCTCGTCGAGGACCTCGGTGGTGAGGCGCAGGCTGCGGTCGCGCACCGCACCGAGCTCGTCGGCGATCAGTTCTTTCAGGGCGGCCTCGTCTGCGGACGGGCCAGGCGAGCTCATGTCGGATCCTCCATCGGAATCGGACGTGTCGGGGACGCGGCGGGCCGGTCGTCGGCGGGACTGCGGCCCCGCAGGACGTACCGGTGGGCGTACTCCTCGACCAGGGGGACGAGACCGGGCGCGCCGAGCCGCGCGAGCGCGTCCAGCGCCGCCGCGAAGCACGCCCGCGCGGCCCTGGCCAGGGCGGGGTCCGACAGGCCGTCGCGGGCCGCCGCTGTCCATCTGGTCGCGGCTGAGGTTCATCAGGGCGACGATGTTCGCCCCGGTCTCCCTCAGGACCATCGGGACGTACTTCTCGTCGCACTCCAGCA
>NZ_JBEUPA010000082.1:0-35921 GCF_040492065.1 Actinomadura sp. NPDC000929
GGCGGAAGCGGGCGAGGCCCGCGGCCAGCGCCGCGCTGGCGGCGGCGAGCCAGAGCGTCCCCGCCGGGGCGAGCACCGACAGCAGCAGCCCGCCCGCCGCCTGGCCGGCGATCTGCGCGCCCGCGCTGGTCATCGTGAACAGCGACCGTCCGAGCACGTAGCCGTCCCCGGGCAGCAGGACGGGCAGCCGGGCCTGGACGGTCGCGCTGCCGACCGGGGCGAACAGCCCCACCGCGACGAGCAGCGCCATGGTCAGCGGCAGCGGCAGCCCGCCCACCGCGAGGACGGCCGTGACCGCCAGGCGCAGCAGGTGGTAGCCGGTGAGCAGCCGCCGCGCCGGGACGCGGTCGGCGAGCGAGAGCAGGAGGGCCCCGCCGACCACGTACGGGAGCATTCCGGCGGCGAAGACGAGGGCCGCCGCGACCGGCGAGCCCGTGCGTTCGAAGGTCTGGACCGACAGCGCGATCGTGCGGACCGAGTCGCCGGCCACCTGGAGCGTCTGGAGGGAGAACAGCGTCCGGAACTCGGGGACGCCGAACACGTCGCGGTACCGCGCGGAGGTCGTCGAAGAAGCGGTCATGGCGGCGACTCTGCGGGTGCCGGCCCCGTACGGGACAATGTTTCGGGGAGGAACGAAACATGTATCGCATCGTGGTGGGCCCGGGCGACCTCGCGGCCAGCCGTTTCGGGATCGCCCCCCTGATCGAGGTGCACAGCGCGCTCGGCGTGGTCGCGGGCCGGATGCCCGTCGGGCCCCTCGGCCCCTGGGTGGAGCGGGCCCGGCCGGCGTACCGCCGCGTGGCCGGGGACCCGGCCCTGCGCGCGCTGGCCTTCCTGCGCCGCCCGCACGGGTACATGGCCGACTTCGTCGTCCCGCCGCCCTCCCGCCCGAACCTGACGGTCGCCGACCAGCTGGCGACCGTCCGGGCGACGCCGCTCGACCAGGCGCGCCGCGAACTCGCCCGCAACCTCGAGGGGCTGCCCGAGCCGGACGCCGCCGTCCGGGAGGTGCTGGAGGCCCCCGACGTCGTCGAGCGGCTCGCGGCGGGCCTGGAGACGGCCTGGCGCGCCCTCCTGGAGCCGGACTGGCCGGTGCTGCGCTCGATCCTGGAACGTGACATCGTCCACCGCGCGGGACGCCTCGCCGCCTACGGCTGGGCGGCGGCGCTGGACGGCCTGTCCCGCAAGGTGCGCTGGCGCGACGGCCTCATCGAGGCGGACATCCACGGCGACGCCACCTACCGCCTCGGCGGCGCCGGGCTGACGTTCGTGCCCGTCGTCTTCGCCGAGCTCGGCGCGGCGCTCGAACAGGACTGGCCGTACACGCTCATGTACCGGGCCAGGGGGGTGGCGGCCCTCTGGGAGAGCCGGGAGCCGCGCGGCGAGGACGCCCTGGCCAGGCTGGTGGGCCGCACGCGGGCCGACCTGCTGCGCCTGCTCGCCGAGCCCGCCACGACCAGCTGGCTGAGCGCCCGCCTCCGGATGAGCGTCGGCGGGATCGGCGACCACCTCGCGGTGCTGCGGGAGTCCGGGCTGGTCACGCGCGAGCGCAGCGGCCGCTCCGTCCTCTACCGCCGCACGGCCGTCGGCGACGTCGTCATCGGAGCCGACTAGACCGCTCCGGAACCGGCTGAAGCCGCCCCGGGAAGGTCTCCGGGACGGCTTCGGCGGGGCGGTGCGGCGTCAGACGCCGAACTCGGCGACGATCGTGGCGCGCGCCAGGGTGTGGGCGGTGATGTTGAAGCCCACGACGGCCGGGGAGGTGTCCGGGCCGAGGCCGAGCGACTCCACGTCCAGCGCGTGGACGGTGAAGACGTAGCGGTGCGGGTCGCCGGGCGGCGGAGCGGCGCCGCCGAACGCCCTGACCCCGTAGTCGTTGCGGGCGTGCACGCCGACCTTGGCGTCCTCGGTCCCGGCACCCGTCGGCAGCTCCGTGACGCTCGCGGGGATGTCGAACAGCGACCAGTGCCAGAAGCCGCTGCCGGTCGGCGCGTCCGGGTCGTAGCAGGTCACCGCGAAGCTCTTCGTCGCGTCCGGGAACCCGGACCAGCGCAGGTGCGGCGACTCGTTGCCGCCGCTGAAACCCCAGTCGTCGAACACGTGCCGGTCCGAGAGCCGCTCGCCCTCGGCGATGTCGTCGCTGGCGACCGTGAACGAGGGGACCTCGGGCAGGTGCTCGTGCGGAAGCGGGGGCTTGCCGGGCATGGCGACCTCCTCCATCAGGATCATCGTGACACCACATCTCTACCAGGGGGCGTCGCGATCTAACGGCCCCGTCGCGAACCCGGCGGCGTCAGGATCGGCGCCCGGCGCCCCGCGGCGCCGGGCATGCCGCCGCTACTTGCCGGTCGCCTCGATGTAGGCGGCGACGACCTCTTCGGGGTCGCCGTCCATGTGCATGCGGCCCTCGTCGATCCAGATGACGCGGTCGCACATCTCCTTGACCGTGTCGAGCTGGTGCGCGACGAGGAAGACCGCGCCGGCGTCCTTGCGCAGCTCGTCGATGCGGCGCTTGCTCTTGGTCCGGAACTTGGCGTCGCCGGTGGCGAGCGCCTCGTCGATCAGGAGGACGTCGTGGGTCTTGGCGGCGGCGATCGCGAACCGGAGGCGGGCGCCCATGCCGGAGGAGTACGTCCGCATGGGGTACTGGATGAAGCCCTCCTTCAGCCCGGCGAACTCGACGACCTCCTTGTACTTGGACCGGGTCTCCGCCGGGGTCATGCCCATCGCCAGGCAGCCGAGGACGATGTTGCGCTCGCCGGTGAGGTCCTTCATCAGGGCCGCGTTCACGCCCAGCAGGGACGGCTGCCCGTCGGTGTAGACGCCGCCGCTGTGCGGGGGCAGCAGCCCCGCGATCGCCTTCAGCAGCGTCGACTTGCCGGAGCCGTTGGTGCCGATGATCCCGACGGCCTCGCCCCGGTACGCGACGAACGACAGGCCCTTGATCGCGTGGACCTCGGTCATCGACGGGCGGTGCTTGCGGCGAAGGACGCGCGAGAACGCGCTCGCGGCGTTGCCCTTGCCGCCCGCGCCGTACACCCGGTAGACGATGTGCAGGTCGTCGACGACGACGATCGGCTCCCGGGTCGGGTCGATCTGGAGGGTCCCGCGGACCTTCGTGTCAGCCACGGCCGTAGCGCTCCTCGGCACGGTAGAAGAACAGGAATCCGCCCACCAGCATGACCGCGGCCCACAGGATCGCGTACAGCCACAGCTGCCCCGTCGAGGTGGCGTGCGCGAGGCCTCCGACGTAGTTCCGGTACTCGCCGAGCAGGACGTGCCGGCTCAGCTCCACGTACACGTACGCCGGGTTGAGCTGGAGCAGCTCGCCCAGCCACGGGTAGTCGGCGAGCCGCGAGCCCGGCTTCATCAGCGACGGCAGGCTGAAGATCACGCCGGACATGTAGAGCCAGGTCCGCATGACGAACGGCAGCAGCTGGGTGATGTCGCGGTTGAACGCCCCGAGCCGCGCCATGACCATGCTGATGCCCACGTTGAACATCAGCTGGAGCGCCATCACGGGGACGAACAGGAGCATCTGGAAGCTGACCGGCTCGCCGAACGCAAAAACGATCACGAACAGCACGACCAGGGCGAGCAGCAGCTGCTGCAGCTCCACGATCGCGATCGCCAGGGGCAGCGTGGCCCGCGGGAAGTGCAGGGCCCTGATCAGCGAGAGGTTGTCGCCGACGGACTTGGAGCCCGATGTGACCGACCGCTGGGTGAACCCGAACAGGAACACGCCCGTCACCAGGAAGGGAATGAAGTCGGGCACTCCGCGCTTGGTGTTCAGCAGCAGACCGAAGATCAGGAAGTAGACCCCGGCGTTCAGCAGCGGGGTCAGCAGCTGCCACACCTGACCCAACCGGGAGTCGGTGTACATCGAGATGTTCTTGGCGGATGCGAACGCCCAGATGAAGTTCCGGCGAGCCCACACATCCTGGATGTACTTGCGCAGCGGGGGGCGCGCAGCGCTCTGCCTCAGCCCGTATCGTGCGGCGTAGTCGGCCAGGGTCCCGTTCACGTGAGGAGGCTCCGCGATCGTCCCGACCGACTCGCCACCCGGGGTTCCGAGCCGTTCCGGGTGACTCATGTCGCGAAGCCTATTGCAGTCGCTGAGTCCACAGTGACGTTCGCCCGCATGTGACCCCCGATTTGAGATCTTTACGGAATCATGTCGGCCTCCCTGGGGATACCCGGGTCATGCGCGTCAACCATTCGCGGCGCACTTTCGTGCCGTCACGGTCCGTCACCCGGCGCCGGTCGCGGCAGGCTCAGGAGCATCGGGCCTGGCCCCAGCGCGTCCCCCTGCTGCGCAGGCTCGGCCGGATGGACCGGTGGGCGTTCGACCAGGTGGCGGCGGCCCGGCTGCGCGGGCTGGAGTACGTCCTGCCGCGGCTGTCGCGGTTCGCCGACCACGGGGTGCTGTGGTTCTCGGCGGCCGGCGCGATGGGGATCGCGGGACGGCCGCGGCTGCGCCGCGCGGCGCTGCGCGGGGCCATCGCGATCGCCGTGGCGAGCCCCGCGGTGAACATCGTCGGCAAGCAGGCCTTCCGCCGCCGGCGCCCCGTCGTCGATCTCGTCCCCCCGATCCGGATCCGGTGGAAGCTGCCGACCTCGCACGCCTTCCCGTCCGGGCACTCCGCCTCGGCCGCCGCGTTCGCGACCGGCGTCGCGCTGGAGGCGCCGGCGGCGGTGGCGGTCCCGGTCGCGGCGACGGCCGCGGCGGTGGCCTTCTCCCGCGTCTACACCGGCGCCCACTACCCGGGCGACGTCCTGGCGGGCCTCGGGATCGGCGCGCTCGCCGGGGTCGGGACGAGGATGGTGTGGCCCTCGCGGCCTCCGGTCGCGCGCCTGGCCCCGGACGGGGGCGGGCGCGTGCCCGTCGCCCAGGACGGGCGGGGCGTGGTGGCCGTCGTCAACCTGGGGTCGGGCCCCTCGGCCGAGACGGACGCCGGGATCCTCCCGAGGCGCTCGGAGATCGCGCTCGCGCTGGTCGAGGCCGAGCTGCCCGCGGCGGAGATCGTCCGGGTGGAGCCGGGAGGGGACGTCGACAAGGCGTGCGCCGAGGCCGCCGAGCGGGCCGAGGTGCTGGCCGTGGTCGGCGGCGACGGCACCGTGAACGCGGCCGCGCGAGCGGCGCTCGGCCGCGACGTCCCGCTGCTGGTCGTCCCCGGCGGGACGTTCGACCACTTCTCCCGCGCGGTCGGCGTCGAGACCGCGACGCAGGCGATCAGGGCCTACCGGGAAGGGCGGATCGGCCGCGCCGACGTCTCCTACGTGGCGCCCGTGTCCGCTCCGGCGGGGGACGAGGCGGAGCAGATCTTCCTCAACACCGCGAGCATCGGCGCCTACACCGAGGTCGTCGAGCGGCGGGTCCGGCTGGAGAGGCGGATCGGGAAGTGGCCCGCGCTCGCGGTCGCCGCCGTTGGCACGCTGCGGCACGCCGAGCCCGTCGAGCTGATGGTGGACGGCAGGCGCCGGCGCGTGTGGCTGGCGTTCGTCGGCAACGGCGTCTTCGGCTCGTGGGGCGCCGCGCCCACCTGGCGCGAGCGCCTCGACGACGGCAGGCTCGACGTGCGGATGGTCACCACCGGCAGCCGCGCGCCCCGCGTCCGCGCGGTCGCCGCGATCGTCGCGGGCCACCTGCGCCTGACGCCCGGGTACCGCTCGTGGCGGACGACCGGCATGGAGGTCATCTCGCCGGCCGGTGACCTGCGGCTGGCGCGCGACGGTGAGGTGGCGCCGCTGCCGCGCGCGGTGCGCTTCGGCAAGCACCGCCGCGCACTCCGGATCTTCACGATTCATGCCCCGGTGACCGGGTAGGGCACGGGACGCCCACGAAGGAGGAGATCACACGATGACCAGCCGTGACCTGGGAGTCGCGCCCGGCGACCTCAGCGACGACGACCTGTTCCGCGAGCTCGGCCACCTGTACGAGACGAGGCTGGACGCGCTCCGGCACGCCGCCGACCAGGCCTACGGCGAGCACACCCGCCGCATGAACGAGCTGGAGGCCGAGTACCTGCGCCGGCGCCCCGGCCGGGAGATCGACCCCGAGCGCATGCGCGCCGGGGCCCGCGCCCGCTGACGGCGCCAGGCGCGCGCCCCCCGCGCCGCCGCCCGGACGGCCCGGTACCCGTGACCGGCCCGGTGTTGTTCGGGCGTTCGTCCTGTTCGGGTAAAGACGCGGGCGCCCGCCGCGGGTGAGCGGCAGGGTCCGTGGGAGGTCCCGTGGGGATCGTCGGGGGGTGTGGTCTGTGGGGCGGATCGGGCCTGGGCTCCGTCGGGCGGGGCGGCGCGGCGTCCGGCGGTGGTGGCCCGTCGTGGCGGGCACCGTCGCGTCGACGGGGCTCCTGGTGGGCGCCTACCTGGAGGGCCCGCGACTGTCGGGCGTGTCGGCGGCGCTGGCCGTGCCGTACCGCGACGCGGCCAGGCGGGGCGGTCCCGGCGCACTGCCGCCCGAGCGCCTGATGAGCACGTTCACCACGCGGTTCGCGCCGGGCGAGCCCCGCGTCCACAACATCGAGCTCGCCGCCCGGGCCCTGGACGGACGGGTCGTCGAGCCCGGAGCGACGTTCTCGTTCAACGACGCCGTCGGACCCCGCACCAGGCGCCGCGGGTACGTGCCCGCGCCCGCGATCGTGGGGTCGCGGCTGGCGGACGACGTGGGCGGCGGCATCTGCCAGGTGTCCACGACGCTGTACAACGCGGTGTTCCTGGCCGGGCTGGACATCCGGAAGGCCCGCGCCCACAGCCTGTGGATGCCGGAGTACCCGGAAGGGCGCGAGGCCGCGGTGTTCTACCCGCAGCTCGACCTCACCTGGAGGAACGACACCCGCGAGCCGGTGCGGATCCAGGTGGCGTCCTCGGCGACGTCGCTGACGGTGAACCTGTGGGGCCGGCGCCGGTACGAGGTGCGGTCGCGGACGTCCGAACGGTACGGGTTCCGGCCGTTCGAGGCGGGCGTCGGCCGCGGCGGCGCGTGCATCGCCAGGACGGGCCGGGAGGGCTTCGAGGTCGACGTGTGGCGGACGCTGCTGGCCGACGGGCGCGAGGTGCGCCGCGAGAGGTTCCACACCGAGTACGGGCCGCAGGCCGAGGTGGAGTGCCTCTGACCCGCGTGGCAGGGTGGGGAGCATGGAGGGAACGTTCGAGCTCGGGCCGGAAGACGGGCGGCTGCTCGTCCGGACGGGGCGCAGCGGGCTCGGCCGGCGCGCGGGGCACGACCTGACCATCGAGGCGACGCGCTGGTCGGCGGCGGTCGAGGCGCGCGAGCCCCTGGACGCCTCGTCGGTCGAGGTGACCGTCGACGTGGACGGGCTGGAGGTGCGCGAGGGCGCCGGCGGTGTGAAGCCGCTCACCGACCAGGACCGCGCGGAGATCGTGAAGAACCTGCGGAAGGTCCTGGACGTCCGGCGATATCCGCGGATCCGGTTCGTCTCCACCGCGATCGGCGCGGACGCCGTCGAGGGTGATCTGACGATCATGGGACGGGTCAAACCGGTGCGGCTCGCGGCCGCCAGGGAGGGCGACCGCGTGCGCGGCGGCGTCACCGTCGAGCAGAGCCGCTGGGGCATCAAGCCCTACTCGGCGTTCTTCGGCGCGCTCCGGCTCGCCGACGAGGTCGAGATCGAGTTCGACGTCCGCCTGCCCGAGTAGCGCCTGTCCGGTAGCGCCTGCCCGAGCGGCACCGCCCGAGAAGGGCCTCCGTGGCGCTGACCGGGGCCGTTTCGGAGTCGGCCCGTCCCGGGTTTCCCGGACCCCTGAAGATCGAATGCACTAAGGTTCGTGATCACCGCATTTCGGACAGACGATCTTCAGGGGGCCGCGGTGGCAGAGCTGAGCAGGCGGGACTTCGGCAAGGCGGCGGGCCTGGCGGCCGCGCCGGCGCTGCTCGCGGGCTGCGCGTCCGGCGGATCCGGGCCGACCAAGAACGCCCAGGCCGCGGCCGCGGCCCGCACGTGGGGAGTGACCGGCAAGGCGCTCGCCGGCCTCGGCGGCTTCGACGCCACCCTCAAGAGCTTCATGCAGGCGCGGGCCATCCCCTGCGGGCAGCTCGCCGTCGTCCGCAAGGGCAAGCTGATCCTGTCGCGCGGCTACACCTACGCCGAGGCCGGCGCCTTCAAGACGCAGCCGACCACGCCGTTCCGCATCGCCAGCATCTCCAAGCCCGTGACGGCGACGGCGGTGCTCCGGCTCGTCCAGGACGGGAAGCTGAAGCTCACCGACCGGGTGGCGACCCTGCTGGGGCTGTCCACGACGGCCGACCCGCGCCTCAAGGACGTCACGGTGCTGCGGCTGCTGCAGCACCTCGGCGGCTGGGACCGCGACATCACGCCCGACCCGATGTTCCGGGACGCGGCGATCGCCAAGGCGCTCGGCGTCGCGCTGCCGGTGTCGCAGGCGAACATCATGAAGTACACGTCCGGGCGCGCTCTGGACCACGCGCCCGGCACGCAGTACGCCTACTCCAACTACGGCTACATGCTGCTCGGCCGGATCATCGAGAAGGTCACCGGGAAGAAGTACCAGGACTACGTCCGGCAGACCGTGCTCGCTCCCCGCGGCATCACGCGGATGCGCCTGGGCAAGTCGCGTACCAAGGTCACCGGCGAGGCCCCGTACTACTCGACCTACACCGGCGCCACCGTGTTCGACAACAGCGGCACCAAGGTGCCCTACCCGTACGGCGCGTTCAACCTGGAGAACATGGACGCGCACGGCGGCTGGCTGGCCACCGCCATGGACCTCACCCGCTTCGCGGGCATCTACGACGGCGGGTCGATCCTGACCTCGACGTCCATCAGCCGGGCGTTCGCCAAGCCGGAGACGGGCGTCAACGCCGACGGCTGGTACTACGGCTGCGGATGGCAGGTGCGCCCCGTGACCGGCGGCCGCAACACCTGGCACAACGGAAGCCTGGCCGGAACGTACACGCTGCTGGTCCGGCGGTACGACGGGCTGTCGTGGGCGGTCCTGTTCGACCAGCGCCAGGAGGGCTCCGCGGCGAACTACGCCGACATCGACGCGGCGCTGCACAAGGCCGCGAACGCCGTGAAGACCTGGCCGACCGGCAACCTGACCTCCACCTACTTCTAGCGCGGGGGCCCGCCTCTGGCGCGGGCCGCGCGCGTGTACTGGTCGTCCAGGCTGCGTGGGAACGGCATCATCCGGTGCCGTTCCCGCCAAGGCGCGTACTGGCGGACAGCGTTGAACCCCGCCGCGGTGACGATCCGGTCGACGTTCGGGCCCGGCACCCAGGCGGGATAGACGTCCAAGTGGGCGACGGACCGGGGCAGGCCGTCCGGCCTCGCGGGCGACACCAGCGTCATCGGCGGACGGACCCGTTCTGCCGACGCCATGTCCTGCGCGTAGGCGACGAGCTGGAGCGTCTCCGCGTCGGGGCCGCTGTGCACGATGAGCCAGCCGTCCACGTCGACCGGCTCCGACGGGGGATCGGCGAGCGCCAGCGGCACGACCTCGTCCGACACCGCGCGCAGGTAGGCGTCGTGGGACGGGTCGAGTTCCTCAAGGACGAACGTCCGGTCGAAGCGGAGCGGGCCCGCCGGGAGCAGGGGCCGGTAGGCGTCCCAGCGCAGCAGGCGGGCCAGATGCGTCGTCCTGGTCCCGGAGGGGAATCCGGTCAGCTCGCCCCGCAGCCCGGCGGGGAACGCGTCCACGATCACCTCGTCCGGGCGGAGGGCCGCCGGGTCGGCGGTCGCCACGACGTCCCAGCCGTGCGTGACGCGCGCGTCGGCCGCGAAGCGGGACCCGGTCACGACGGTGACCGGTCCCTCCCGCCCGAGGGTGTGCAGAACGGCCCGGAGCCGCGTCAGATGCCCGAGCCCGTCACCGGCCGCGTAGCAGAGGATCAACGCGCCTCGTCGAGAACGGCCAGGTAGCCCGCGGTCTCGGCGGCCGGGGTGAAGTCGCGCCGGATCCGTTCGGCGGCGGCCGCGCCGAGCTTGGCCAGCTCCTCGCCGCCCGCCCGCGCGGCCCGGTCGACCGCCGCGCGGCACGCGTGCGGGTCGCCCGCCGGGAAGGTGAAGCCGATCTCGTCGTCGGCCACGTCCGCCAGCCCGCCCGCGTCCGAGGCGATCAGCGGCACGCCGAGCGCCGCCGCCTCCAGCGCCACGTTCGGCATCCCGTCGTAGAACGAGGGGAGCGCGACGAGGTCGCAGCTCGCGTAGACGGCCGGAAGGTCGTAGCGCTCCAGGAACGGCAGGAACGAGTGCGGGACGTCGCGCTCCGCCAGCCACTCCCGCACGGAGTCCTCGACCTCGCCGACGAGCAGCAGGTGGAAGGCGTCGGTGCGGCGCGACGCCGCCAGGGCCTCCAGGAAGAAGCCGACGCCCTTCTTGACCTTGAGCTGGCCGACGAGCCCGATCGTCCGGCGTCCGGGGGCGACGTTCTCCTCCCGCCAGGCCCGCCCCCGCTCCCGCTCGGACGGCAGCACCCGCCACTGCGCGGTGTCGACGCTGTTGGCGACGAACACGACCGCCGCACCCGGGGCGAGCGCCGACACCAGCGGCGCGTGCGAGCGGGCGACGACGCACACGCGCGACGAGGCGCGCAGCGCGTCCGCCAGCACGCCGCGCCGCCGCATCGAGAAGGCGCCGACGTCGATGTCGTTGCCGCGCAGCAGCGTCACCAGCGGCGCGCCGAGCAGGGAGGACAGGACGGGCGCGGCGAGCATCGCGTGGACGCCGCCGAACGCCACGACGTGGCTGTACCCGGTCAGGTCCTCGGCGGTGATCGTCGTCCACAGGCGGCGCAGCGCGTGCTCGGAGTCGTCCCCGAGCGGCGCGGTGACGAGCCGCCCGCCGTGCTCGCGCGACACGCCCCACGGCCGCGCCCGCCGGGTCAGGTGGGCGACGTCGACCTCGGCGCCGGCGGACCGCAGGCCCCGCACGATCCGGTCGCACGACTGCGCCATGCCGCCCCGGCTCGGCGGGTAGTGCTCGGTGATCCACAGGACGCGGGGCATCAGCTGTCCACGAAGCCGGTGTCGTCGTCCGGTCCCCAGTCGCCGCCGTAGGAGTAGTCGTCGCCCGGGTTGAACGCGCCGCGGTCGTACTGGTCGAACGAGGAGTACCAGTAGCCGTCGTTGTAGGTCTGCGAGCTGCCCCGGTAGTACTCGCGCCGGTACCCGTGCGTCCAGCCCGGCTGGTGCGGGTCCTGCGTCCGGTACCCCTGCGCCGCGGCGCACTCGGGGCACAGCGCGTTCGGCCCCGCGTGCTCGCCGCACACCGGCCGGCCGCACTGCGGGCACGCCGCCACCGCGGACCGGCCGCAGCGTCCGAGCACGAAGAACCCGGTGGTCACGGTGCAGCGGTTCATGTGGTCCTCCTCGCGGCCGTGCCGGGCGGCGTCCACCGGAACGGCTCCGTCGACACCTGCAGGATCCGGTCCACCAGGATCCCCTCCTCCACCGGCCCGGGGATCTTCCCGCTCGCGCGGATCACCAGCCGCCGGCCCTGCTTCACCTGCACCCTGACCCAGCGGGGCGGCGGCGAGGCGGGCCGCTGGACGGCCGCGTCCTTGGCCAGCCGCCGGGTGACCCGCACGAGCTGCACCGTCTTCGACTTGCTCTTGAGCTTGATCTTGCCGCGCGCGTTCCTCTTGCGGTACTTGCGGTTCCGCACCCGGTCGGTGACCGAGAGCTCGACGACGCTGCCGTCGCGCAGCTCCGCCCGCATCCGGAGCCACGGGTCGATCGCGTACCACTGCTTGAGCCCCGAGATCGGGGGCCGGGAGGGGAGGTCCTGCATCGGACCGTTCTTCTCCGGGACGCGCGACCCGCGCATGTCCGCGGACACCGACAGCACCCCGTCGGGGGGCATGTCGGCCGCGAGCACCCGCAGCAGCGGCACGAGCACGCCCGGGACCCGCGCGTGCAGCCGCCACCTGTTCCGCCGCACGTGCGCCCCGTGCTGCGCGAGGCTCTGGATCACCGGCTCCCAGTCGTCCCGCCGCAGCGAGACGGAGAAGCCCTGCTCCAGGGTCAGCGCCCTGTGCAGGGGATGGAACCGCTCGATGGCGGCCTTCTGCTTACGCCAGAACATGACGAACCACCTATCGACCCCGTGTCAGCGTGCGGTAGACCTCGGCCAGCCGGTCGCGCGACCGCGCCCAGGTCAGGCTCTCCTCGATGTGCGCACGGCCCCTCCGCCCCATCGCGGCGGCCTCCTCCGGGTACTCCAGCAGGATCCGCACGGCCCGGGCCAGCTCGGCGGGACGGTCCGCCGGGACCAGCCGCCCGTGCCGCCCGTCCGCCATCAGCTCGCGGACGGCGGGCAGGTCCGAGGCGACCACCGGGACGCCCGCCGCCATCGACTCGATCACCTTCAGCGGCGCGCACCCCTGGTCCAGGTTGCGGGCGCAGCCGGTCAGCGGCGCCACCGACACCTCGGCGTGGGCGAGCCACGCGGCGACCTCGTGGTGCGGCAGCGCGAACCGCCAGTCGACCCGCTCGGCGACGCCGATGCGCTCGGCCAGCCGCCGCACCGGCTTGGCCCGCCGCTCCGGGACGGACGCGCAGACCACCAGCCGCAGGCCGGGCAGGTCGGCGAGCCGCGCGAACGCCCGCATCAGCACGTCCAGGCCCTGCCACGGCTGCAGCGCGCCGACGTAGACGAGGTACCGCTCGGGCGCGCCCTCGGGACGCCGCGGCGTCTCGCGGACGTCGGCGCCGTTGGGGACCAGGTGGATCCGGCCCTCCGGCACCCCGAGGCCCCGGACGGCCTCCCCGATCACCCGCGACGGCACCACGACGGCGTCGCTGCGCTCCAGGCAGAACCGCTCCAGCTCGCGGATCTTGGCGAGCGTGGCGGGCGCCGCCCAGGGCCAGGTGTGGCTCATCTCGATGGACGGCAGCCCGTTGACCTCGTACACGACCGTGTGGCGCCGCCCGTCCGCGACCGCCGGAAGCGCGCTCCACGGGTCGCGCACATGGACGACCTCCAGCGTCTCCCAGTGCGGCCGCAGATGGGCCGCGACCCAGCCGGAGAACGCCTCGGCCCGGTCGATCAGGTTGGGGACCGCGGCGTCGAACCGCGCGACCTCCCGCGTCCCCTCCCGCTGGTAGCGCGGCAGGTCGCCGCCGCCGATCGCGGCGAGCAGCCCGCCCCCGAACCGCGTGAAGAGCTCGTCGGCCATCTGCGCGATGTGGACCGCCGACCCCTTGCTGGACGGGAACCGGTCGAACGCGACGTACGCCGCCCTGTGCCGCATGGGCCCGTGCTCGATGGGACCGTGCTTCATCCGACCGCCGCCCCCTCCGGCACCGTCCGCAGCCCGCGGTGCCAGGCGATCTGGTCGGCGAGCCCCTCGGCCAGGCCCGTCGCGGCCGTCCAGCCGAGCAGTTCCCGGGCGCGGGACGTGTCGGCCCAGGTGCGCGCCGCGTCCCCGGCCACGGGCGTCTCGCGCCGGATCTGCGCCGGGACGCCCAGCGCGCCGGTGAGCATCGCGATCGCGTCGCGGACCGCCACGTGCTCGCGATGCCCGACGTTGACGGCGACGCCGGGCGGCAGGTCCTCGGCCGCCGCCGCCAGCGTGGCCGCGACGACGTCCCGCACGTGCGTGAAGCTCCTGGAGCTGCGCCCGTCACCGAACACCGGCAGCGGGCGCCCGTCCAGCGCCGCCTCGACGAACCGGTGGAACGCCATGTCGGGACGCTGCCGGGGGCCGTAGACCGAGAAGTACCTGAGGAGCACCGTCCTCAGCCCGCTCCCGGCGGCCGTCCGCGCGAGCCGCTCCGCCTTCGCCTTGCTGACCGCGTAGGGGCTGGCCGGCTTCAGCGGATCGTCCTCCCGGTTCGGCCGCGGACCCGCCGACCCGTACACCGACGAACTGGACGCGACGACGACCTTCGGCCGCGAGCGGGGCGGGCGCTGCACGCAGGCCGCGAGCAGGCGCCGCGTCGCCGCCACGTTGTCCCGCTCGACGACCGCCTTGCCCGGCCCCCACGAGTCGCGCACGCCGGGACGTCCCGCCAGATGCACGACGACGTCGGCGGCCGAGACGGCGGTGAGGTCGTCCACCGCCAGGTCGAGTTCGGCGGCGACGACTCCCGGCCTGGTCGCGACCTTCGCCCACGTCCGCCGGGCGACGCCGGGGCTCAGCGAGCGTCCGGGCGCGTCGACGGCCAGCACCTCGTGCCCCGCCTTCGAGAACGCGTCGACGACATGGCTTCCGATGAACCCCGCCGCACCAGTGACCACCACCCGCACCCGGGCACTTTATCCGTCAGGCCCCGAAGGGGACAGGGCTCTCGTCCCTGCTCACATAGGACTTCCTGCCGGGACATCCGGGGGAACGCGGGGGCGGGGAGCCGACCACCCTGTTGCCGTTACTTAGAGTTAGGCAGCAACTCCAGGGGGACATGGGGCTGCTGTGCGTATCAGAACGCTCATGGGGGATAGGCGCGCCAGGGGCTGGGGACCGCCCGCGGCCCCCAGCCCGCTCATCCTCTGGCCCGGCCCGGCCGGAGGACGTCTGCCGATCCCGGCCCCGCTCAGCGGGGACGGGCCACGCGGGTCTCGTCCCAGACGGGCTCCGCCGACTCGTAGACCGAGCCGTCGGACCCGAAGACCAGGTGGCGGTCGAAGGCCCGGGCGAACCAGCGGTCGTGCGTCACCGCGACGACCGTGCCCTCGTACGACTCCAGCCCCTCCTGGAGCGCTTCGGCGCTGGCCAGGTCGAGGTTGTCGGTCGGCTCGTCCAGCAGGAGCAGGGTGGCGCCGCCCAGTTCCAGGAGCAGGATCTGCAGGCGGGCCTGCTGGCCACCGGAGAGCGTCTCGAAGGGCTGCTCGGCGCACACGTTCAGCTCGTAGCGCGTGAGCGCGCTCATCGCGTCGTTGCGCAGCCGCGCGTGCTCGGTCATGACGATCTCGCACGGGGTGCGTCCGGCCAGATCGGGACGGGCGTGGGTCTGCGCGAACAGCCCCGGGACCACACGCGCCCCGAGGCGCGCCACACCCGTGTGCGCGACGGGCCTCACCGGAGTCGCGCCGCGCGGGAGCGCCTCGGCGACGGCCGCGAGAAGCCGCAGGAAATGCGACTTCCCGGAGCCGTTCGAGCCCAGCACGGCGACGCGCTCGCCGTACCAGACCTCGGTGTCGAACGGCTTCATCAGGCCCGTCAGTTCGAGGTTCTCGCAGACCACCGCGCGCTTGCCCGTCCTGCCGCCGCGCAGGCGCATCTTCAGGTTCTGGTCGCGGGGCGGGACCTCCGGCGGCCCGGCCTCCTCGAACTTGCGCAGCCGGGTCTGCGCCGCCCGGTAGCGGGACGCGAAACCGTCGTTCACCGTGGCCTTGGTCCGCAGGGTGTTGACCAGCTCCTTGAGCTTGGCGTGCTCCTCGTCCCAGCGGCGCCGCAGCTCCTCCAGGCGCTCGTTGCGGTCGCGGCGCGCGGCGGCGTAGGTGGAGAACCCGCCGCCGTGGATCCACACCCGGGACGCCTCGACGGTGACGATCCGGTCGGCGGAGCGGTCGAGCAGCTCCCGGTCGTGCGACACGAGCAGGACGGTCTTCGGCGTCTCCCGCAGCCGCTCCTCCAGCCACCGCTTGCCCGGGACGTCCAGGTAGTTGTCGGGCTCGTCCAGGAGAAGGACCTCGTCGGGGCCGCGGAGCAGGGCTTCGAGCGCGAGCCGCTTCTGCTCGCCGCCCGACAGCGTGCGGACCTCGCGCCACCGGCACGAGTCGTAGGAGACGCCGAGGGCCGCGACGCAGCACGCGTCCCAGAGCACCTCGGCCTCGTAGCCCCCCGCGTCGCCCCAGCCCGCGAGGGCCGTGGCGTAGCGGAGCTGGGCGGGCTCGTCGTCGCGCTCCATCATCACCAGCTCGGCCGCCTCCACCGCGGCCGCCGCCTCCCGCACCCGGGGCGGCGCCAGCGACAGCAGGAGGTCGTGCACGTTCGACCCGTCCCGCACGCTGCCGATGAACTGGCGCATGACGCCGACCCCGCCGCTGTGCGCGACGGTCCCGGACTGCGGCGCCAGGTCGCCCGCGATCAGGCGCAGGAGCGTCGTCTTGCCCGCGCCGTTCGGGCCCACCAGGGCGGCCGTGACACCGTCGCCGACGCGGAAGGAGACGTCGTCGAGCAGCATCCGGCCGTCCGGCAGCACATGGCCGACGTGGCCCACTTCGACGTGTCCCATGAGGCCGAGTGTCGAGAAGCCCGCCCCGGACCGTCAATCCATTTAACCGTCCCGTGCGCTGACCAAGGCGTGGCCGGCGGGCTTCGAGGGCGGACGGTCCTGAACAGTCCTGGTCACCTCTCCGGGAAGCAGCACTGGCAGCAGTCGTACTGCGCCCGGACCCGCTGAGCCCCGACCCGACCCGGGCATGGCCCTCAGCAGAAGCGGCTCCCCCGGGGCCGCTTCGTCATGTGGGCGGCCAGGCGCCCGGCCCCCGGCACCTCGACCCCGGCGCGCCGAATCGCCCGCTCTCCGCGGACGACTCGACCTGGGGCCGGCTTCGCCACGCGAAGTCGGCCCTACCGTTCTGGGCGACTCACGGCACGAGCAGCGACCGGACGTGGTCGACCACGGAGCCGAGGGGGATCTTGGACGTGTCGCCGGTGGCGCGCTCGGTGACCTCGGCGGCGCCCTCGGCCAGGCCGCGCCGCCCCACGGTCACGCGGAAGGGGATGCCGGTCAGCTCCACGTCCCGGAACTTCACTCCGGCGCGCTCGGCGCGGTCGTCGATCACCACCTCGACGCCCGCGGCCGCCAGGCCCGCGTAGACCTCCTCCGCCGCCGCGGCCACGTCGGCGTCGTCGGACTGGGCGGTCACGACGGCGACCTGGAAGGGGGCGACCGCCACCGGCCACACGATCCCGCGCTCGTCGTGGTGGGTCTCGACGATCACGGCCATCGCCCGCTCGATCCCGATCCCGTAGCTCCCCATGACCACCGGGACGGCGCGGCCGCCGGCGTCCAGCACCTCGACGCCCAGCGCGCGGGAGTAGCGGTCGCCCAGTTTGAAGACGTGCCCGACCTCGATCGCCCGCAGGGCCTCCAGCGGTCCGCCGCACCGCGCGCAGGGCTCCCCCTCAGCGACCTCGCGCAGGTCCGCCCAGGCGCCGACCTCGATGTCGCGGCCGACGTCGACTCCGCGCAGGTGGACGTCGTCGGCGTTGGCGCCGGTGAACATGTCGCGGCGGCCGCGCAGCGCCTCGTCCGCGATCACCGGGAGCGGCGCGCCGACCGCGCCGAGGCTGCCGGGCAGCGCGCCGAGGGCCTCCCGGATCTCGGCGGGCTCGGCCGCCCGGAGGTCGGCGGCGCCCGTCGCGTCCACGAGCTTCTGCTCGTTGAGCGGGTGGTCACCGCGCAGCAGGACGAGGGTCGGCGCGCCGTCCAGGACGTACACGAGCGTCTTGATCTGCCGGTCGGCGGGCGCGCCGTACGCCAGCAGGTCGTCGATCGTGCGGACGCCCGGCGTGTCGAAGCGCTCCGGCGCGTCCGGCCCCGGGCCGTCCTGCACGGCGGGCAGCGCCGACGTCGCGCGCTCGACGTTCGCCGCGTACCCGCAGGCCGGGCAGCGGACGACGACGTCCTCGCCCACCGGCGCCGGGCACATGAACTCGGTGGAGTCCGAGCCGCCCATGGCGCCGTTGGACGCCTCGCACGCCAGCGCCCGCAGGCCGAGCCGCTCGAAGATCCGCGCGTAGGCGCCGAGGTAGGCCTCGAACGAGGCGTCCAGGCCGGCGCGGTCGACGTCGAAGCTGTAGGCGTCCTTCATCGTGAACTCGCGGGTCCGCAGCAGCCCGCCCTTGGGGCGCGGCTCGTCCCGGAACTTCGTCTGGAACTGGTACCACTGCTGCGGCAGCCGCCGGTAGGAGTCCAGCTCGCGGGCGACCGTCGCGAAGATCTCCTCGTGCGTCAGGCCGAGGGCGTGCTCGGCGCCGCGCCGGTCGCGCAGCCGGAACAGCTCCGCGCCGATCAGGTCCCAGCGGCCGGACCGCCGCCACGGCTCGGCCGGGTGCATCGCCGGCAGCAGCATCTCCTGCGCGCCGATCGCGTCCATCTCCGCGCGGACGATCTGAATGATCTTCGCTCGGACGCGGACGGCCAGCGGCAGCAGCGAGTAGTGGCCCGCCGTGAGCTGCCGGACGTACCCCGCCCGCAGCAGCAGCCGGTGGCTCGGCGCGTCGGCCTCTGCGGGGTCCTCTCGCAGCGTGGGCACGAACATCTGGGACCAGCGCATCGTGCGAGGGTAGCGAAGGTGACCTGACTAATGGCCTGTGGTCAGTACCCTTGTGGCCGTGAGTCGAGAAGGTGTGACGCCGCAGAGCGAGGATTTCTCCGCCTGGTACAACGAGCTGGTGGTGCAGGCCCAGCTCGTCGACCGCGGACCGGTTCGCGGCACGATGGTCATCCGCCCGTACGGTTACCGGGTGTGGGAGCTGCTCCAGGCCGACCTGGACCGGCGCATCAAGGAGGCCGGGCACGACAACGCCTGCTTCCCGATGTTCATCCCGGAGTCCTACCTCAAGCGCGAGGCCGAGCACGTCGAGGGCTTCTCCCCGGAGCTGGCCGTCGTCACGCACGCCGGCGGCAAGGACCTGGAGGAGCCGCTGATCGTGCGGCCGACCTCCGAGACGGTCATCGGCGAGTACATGGCCAAGTGGATCGACTCGCACCGCGACCTGCCGCTGCTGCTGAACCAGTGGGCGAACGTCGTCCGCTGGGAGATGCGCCCCCGGATGTTCCTGCGCACCACCGAGTTCCTCTGGCAGGAGGGCCACACCGCGCACGCCGACGAGGGCGACGCCATGCGCGAGACGATGTGGGCGCTCGACGCCTACGCGAGCGTCGCGCGGGACCTGGCGGCGATCCCGGTCGTGGCGGGGGAGAAGACGCCCGGCGAGCGGTTCGCCGGAGCCGTCCGCACCTACACGATCGAGGCGATGATGCGCGACGGCCGGGCCCTGCAGGCCGGCACGTCCCACTACCTCGGCACGAACTTCGCCAAGGCCTTCGAGATCCAGTACCAGGACGAGGAGGGCAGGCTCACCCTCGCCCACACGACGTCCTGGGGCATGAGCACCCGCATGATCGGCGGCGTGATCATGACGCATGGGGACGACAAGGGCCTCGTGATGCCGCCCCGGCTCGCGCCCTACCAGGTCGTGATCGTCCCGATCGGCCGCAAGGAGCAGGGCGAGCAGGCCGCCGCCGAGGCCCGCCGGCTCGGCGCGGCGATCAAGTCGATGGGCATCCGGGTGCACGTCGACGACAACCGCCCGCAGCTGTCGCCCGGCTTCAAGTTCAACGAGTGGGAGATGCGCGGCGTCCCGATCCGCATCGAGCTGGGCAAGCGCGACATCGAGAACGGCGTCGCCACCGTCGTCCGGCGGCTCCCGACCGTCGAGGGGCAGGGCAAGGAGCCCATCCCGCTCGACAAGGTGCCCGAGGTGCTGCCGGGGATGCTCGCCGACTTCCAGTCGTTCCTGCTGGCCAGGGCCGAGAAGTTCCGCGACGACAACACCGCCGTCGTGGACGGCTGGGACGCGTTCACCGCGCAGGTCGCCACCGGCTGGGCCCGCGCGTTCCACTGCGGCGACACCGCCTGCGAGGACGACATCAAGGCCGAGACCGCCGCGACCCCGCGCGTCATCCCGACCGACGCGCCCGAGGAGACCGGCGTCTGCGTGAAGTGCGGCCGCCCGTCCGCCTACGGCAAGCGCGTCATCTTCGGCCGCGCCTACTGAGCACGCATCCGGCCGCAGCCGCACCCGGGCGGGCCCGTCATGGACGGGCCCCCCCGGCGGCAGGTCAGGCGCCCTTCGGCGCGCGGGCTTCCGCGCGCCGCCGTGTCAGGTACGGCTGGACGAACCACGCCCACCCGCACAGGAGCACCGCGACCACGACCGTGGCGACGGTTGCGGCGGCCTTCTCCGACAGCGCCTGGACGACCAGCGTGGTCGCGGCGGTCATCGAAACGCCCAGCGCGAAGGCCCCGGCGATCCCGAACCGGTTCGCGCGCCGGATCAGCAGCGCCTTCTGCCCGAGCCGGAAAAGGATCCGGTGCTGGATGACCGGGGCGATGAAGCAGACGGACGCGAGCCCCGCCCCGAACAGCGAGACGTAGAAGAGCGCCCTGCCCGTCTCGCCGACCTTCGCGTCGAAGCTCGCCGAGAACGGAACGGTCAGCAGGAACGCGAACAGCACCTGCACGCCCGTGGTCGCCACCCGGAACCCCTGGAGGAGTTCCATCAGCTGCCGGTCCAGCCGTTCGTGCTCGGTCTCGTTGCGGGGCTTGCGCGAGGGGTCGACGCTCATGGATGCCGTTTACCCCGGCAAAACGCCCGTCAGTCGCGCCGCTGAAACGTTCTAGACGAGCGTCGGCGGCTCCACCCGCAGAGCGAGCATGGACACGTCGTCGCGCAGGTCGCCGTCGCAGTAGTCGAGCAGCGCCCGCTCCACTCCGGCGAGCATCTCCTCCGGGGGCTTCCCGGCGTGCCCGGCGAGCGCCTCCAGCAGCCGCTCCTGGCCGAACTCCTGCCGCGCCATGTCGCACGCCTCCAGGACCCCGTCCGAATGCAGGATCAGCGTGTCGCCGACGGACAGGTCGATCGTGTCGAGCCCGGCCTCGAAGTCCTCGAACAGGCCGAGCGGGACGCCGCCGCGCGACGCCGACCTGATCACCCCGTCGGCGCGGACGACGATCGCCGGCGGGTGGCCCGCGGTGCCGAGCGACACGATGATCCGCTCGGTCTCCAGCGTCAGGCTCGCCATCACGGCGGTGACGAACCGGTCCTCGTCCATCAGGGCCTCGTTCACGGTCGCGAGCACGTCGCCGGGACGGGCCTTCCACCGCGACGCGAGCCGGACGCAGTGCCGCGCGGTCGACGTCACGGCCGCCGCGTCCTCGCCCTTGCCGCACACGTCGCCGAGGACGAGCCCCCACCCGTTCTCGGTGCGGAACACGTCGTAGAAGTCGCCGCCGACCTCCGAGCCGTGCGTGGACGTCAGGTACCGGGCGGCCACGCTCACGCCCGGGATGGACGGGAGCGTCTTCGGCAGCAGCCCGGCCTGCAGCGTGTCGGCCACCTCCGCGCGGCGCCGGTAGAGCCGCGCGGCCCGGATCACCAGGGCGAGGTAGCGGCCGAGCCGCTGCACGACGCCGAGGTCCATGAGGTCGAACGGGCCGTAGTCGCCGCTGGCCGCCAGCGTGATCGTGCCGATGGCGCGCTCGCCGTCCTCGATGGGGACGCTGAGCACCGACGTCACGCCGATCTTGCCGCAGACCGGCAGCCCGTCCGGGCACATGCCGAGCACGTCGAGGTCCTCCACGTGGGGGCGCAGCGCGCTCTGCCGGGTGACGAACACGTCGTGGGGGAGCGTGTCCTCGGCGGGGTCCACCTCTTCGAGCATCCTCGCGGCCTCGACGGACCGCTCGTCCTCGGGGCCCATCACGACCTGGCGGCGCAGCACGGGCGCCGCGCCCGCCGGCGGGCCGCCGGTCCCGGGGCCGGTCAGGTCGATGAACGCCCAGTCGGCCAGCTCGGCGGCCAGCAGCCGGGCGCAGCGCCGGACGGCCACCGTCTCGTTGAAGACCGGCTCGTCCAGCAGCAGCTCGCTGGCGGTGGCGAGGACGTCCATCCGGTGCACGATCGTGGCCACGGCCTCGTCGTCGCCCTGCCCGCCGTCGGCGGCCCGCACCCGCGCGGTGCCCGCCGCCTGGACCTTGGACGCCGCGGGCCCGCCGTCGTCGGCGGGGGTGGTCGTCGGCCCGGCGGCCACCACGACCATCGGGTCGGGTTCGCCGCGGATCCACACCCGCGCCACCGTCAGCACGGCGTCGATCGGGTGGTCGCGGCCGAGGAACCGGACGCTGACGCGGCGCCGCTGCCCCGTCCGGATCGCCGCCGCGAGCTGCGACCGGACCGCCGCCCGGGTCGCCATGTCGCAGAAGGCCGTGAACTGCTTGCCCGACACGTATCCCGCCGACGTGCCGAGCAGCATGGCCGCCTGCCGGTTGACGCGGCGGACGTTCGTCGTCCGGTCGAGCAGGAACAGCGGAACGGGGGCGTCCTGGAAGACCGTGCGCAGCACGCGCCGCTCGTTCTCCGCGGCGGCCGACCCTCCCGGCTCGCCGGACTGCTCGCCGCCCATCGTCCGCAGCACGGTCAGCGCCAGCTCCAGCTCGACCAGCGCCGCGTCCAGCGTGGCGCGCAGGTCGGGCTCGGGCACGCCGGCGGCCTGGCGCAGCTCGCCGATGCGTCCTTCGAGATCCGAGATCTCCCGCAGGAGGGACTCGGGCTCGAGCTGGTCAGGCCGATCGTGCATCTGGTCTCCTTTCGTCCGCGTCACCACGGTGGACCAGGGCGGCTCCCGCCCGTACCGGGCCGGGCACCGTTCTACGGGGCCGCTTCCCGCAGCCTATGCTCCCCGCCCGCACCTAGGGCAGGCCCTGATGACCGACGATACGCTGGGCCAGCGCGGTGAGCTTCACGTGGCGCGTCTGTGAGATGCGACGCATCTCGGCGAATGCCTCGTCGGCGTCGCAACCGAGCGCGTGCATGAGGATTCCCTTGGCCTGGTCGACCACCGCACGCGCCTCGACGGCCGCCTGGAGCTGGACGGCGGTGCGGTGCACGTCGTCGTACTGGCGGCTGTTCGAGAAGGCCGCGGTGCCCTGCGCCACCAGCAGGGACGCGATCGCGTGCCGCTCGGGCCCGAGCGCCTTCGGCGTCACCCCGTACAGGGTGAGCGTGACGAGGACCGGGGGGTTCAGGTGCGGGGACGTGGTGAAGCAGCGCACCCCGCGGCGCAGCATGTCCGACATGGCCTCGGGCCAGCGGGTCTCGGCGAGGATGTCGTCGGAGGTCAGCGCGCGGCGGTCGGCCACCACGTCGAACAGCGGCCCGTGCCCGCGGGCCAGCTGCCGGTCGGTGACCTCGGCGAGGTCGGGATGGCTGGCCGCGGCGGCCAGCGGTTCGGGCCGGTTCTCCTCCGCGGCGTCGCGCTCGTCCCGCAGGGGCATGTCCGGTATGCCGCTCGTGCGGTCGGGGATGACGACCGTGGAGCCGACGCCGCCGTACGCGCTCGGCAGTGCCCAGCGCACGCTCGCGGCGCCGGCGCATCCGGGTACGGCGCGCGCGGCGAGCTCGGTCACGCGGTGCAGGGTGCCCACGTCGGACGACTCCCCGACCAGGCCCAGCCGGGCGATCTCCAGCGCGAGCTGGTCCGTCAGGACCGTTTCGGTGGGCGTCACCTTCCCGAGAGTAGCCTGCCCCGGGGGATGCGCAGGCGGGCCCTGCTCGGCCGGGCGGCCCTGGTGCCTCATGAGGAGTCCTAGTTGTTCGGCGGCGCCTTGCTGATCTCGGGTAGCGGGCCGGAATCGCCGTTCGCCAGGGCCAGGTCGCCGATGCACACGATCCCGACGGGGTGGTGCTCGGCGTCGACGACCGGCAGGCGCCGGACGGCGTGCTCGCTCATGAGCCGCGCCACCGTGTCGGTGTCGTCCTCGGGGTGGACGGTGGTCAGCTCGGCCGTGCACACGTCCCCGAGCGGGGTGAGCGAGGTGTCGCGGCTCTCGGCCACCGCCCGGATCACGATGTCACGGTCGGTCACCAGGCCGCACAGGCGTCCCGCGTAGGTGACCAGCACGTCGCCGATGCCCTCGTCCCGCATGATGCGAGCCGCCTCGTAGAGCGTCGCGTCGAGCGGCAAAGACTGGGGCGCCGCCGTCATCACGTCGCTGACCCTCGATGACATAGAGCGCACATCCTCCCGAATTGCCGACGCCTCGCGCGGCCCGTGTGTGCGCGCCCTACCCACGGTCGGCGGCCCTATTCGGACGGTTTGCGAATCGGCCGCGGACCTGCGCCGGGTCAGAAGGCGAACACCGTTCCGGTGCGCGACAGCATGGCGCAGTCGTTCCCGTATTCGGCCTGGAAACGGACGGCTCTGCCCTTCCACCGCCCTTCGGCGCGGGCGACCACGGGCGCGTGGACGGCGGTGCACATCCGCCCGTCCGGCCGGTGCTCGAACCGCCCGTCCGCCCCCTCCAGCTCCAGGCAGGCCCGTGCCGCCTCGGGGTGCTCGCCCCCCGGCGGACCGCAACGCAGCGTGACCGTCCTGCTCCCGGACGTACTGCCGCCCGGATGCGTGACGGACAGCCGCAACGACGTCTCCGCCCCGGAGGGCGCGACGGGCACGAGGGCGACCACCGCCCCCACGACGACCGCACTGAAAAGGTTCGGCATGAGCGACTCCCAACGCACCGAAGGGACATCGCACAAAGTAGCCGATCGATAACAGATCGTGCAGGAGAATGAACGACCCCGCCGCTGAAATGCAGCGACGGGGTCAACGTTTACTGACTAGGCGGCCAGCGTGTGGGCGGCACGGTGATCGGCGAGGGAGTCGCGGAGCTGCTTGCGGCCGCGGTGGAGGCGGGACATGACGGTGCCGATGGGGGTGCCCATCATGTCGGCGATCTCCTTGTAGGGGTAGCCCTCGACGTCGGCGAGGTAGACGGCGTCCCGGAAGTCCTTGGGGAGGGCCCGCAGGGCGGCGACCACCTGGGAGTCGGGGATGCGGTCGAGGGCTTCGGACTCGGCGGAGCGGAAGCCGGACGCGTGCGCCTCGGCCTGCGCGATCTGCCACTCCTCCAGCTCCTCGGAGCCGGCGCGCTGGGGCTCGCGCTGCTTCTTGCGGTAGGTGTTGATGAAGTTGTTGGTGAGGATGCGGTGCAGCCACGCCTTGAGGTTCGTGCCTTCCTGGAACTGGTGGAAGTTCACGTAGGCCTTGGCCAGCGTCTCCTGGACGAGGTCCTCGGCGTCGGCGCTGTTGCGGGTCATGCGCACGGCGCTGAGGTAGAGCGGGTCCGCGAGGGGCAGGACGTCGCGCTCGTAGCGGCGCGCGTCGTCGGACGTCGCGGTGCGGTCGGCGTTGCGGCCGTTGTCGCCCTTGGTGGTGCGATGGACGGGCGTGGTGACAGCGGTCATCGTCGCTCCCCGTGGTCGTGCCCCCCGTGAGAGGGGACGGTTGCCTGGCGCGTGGTCGGGGGCACGCGCGGGCCGGGCGGATTGATCGCCCCCCGTCAAGTGGTACGTGCCACCGTTCCCGGCGGGTTCGGTGTGGCCTCGGCCTCGCATGGAGGGTGGGCCGAGGGTTCGGCGCGCTTCGGCTGTGCCAGAGCGACCCCGTAGTCGGGACGTCGCGGGCCTTGCCCGATCGAGCGCTTCCATCCGCCGGTGGGTCTTCCTGCCATGTAAGACGCATGGAACGAGCCAAAAGGTTGCCAGGATCCGCGTGGCCTCCGTCACATCGAGTCGTTTCTTGGTCAAAGTGGTGCTGATCCGCCGGTATAGAGCCCGATCCTCGGCAGCCCGCGCGGCGGCCCCGGAGGCGGGCTCGGAGGCGGGCTCGGAGGCGGGCTCGGTCGAGCGGGCGTGCCCTGGCGGCTTATGCCAGGTCAGGGCGCGGCGAGGTGGCCCGCCAGAACGGCCCGGACCAGCTGGGCCGCGAACTCCGCCGGCGCGGCCGGGAGCCCGGCGCCCGCCGCCACGCTTTCCGCGCCCGCGAGGCGGGTCAGGAAGGCGTGCTGCTGGCAGCCTCCCAGCAGGGCCGCGGCGATGAACGGCAGGGGTGCGCCGTCCGCCAGCCGTCCGGCCTTCCGTTCGGCCTCCAGGTAGCCGATGAGGGCCGCGTGGCCCATCACCGGGCCTGCCGCCGGACCGCCCGGCGGCCCTGCCGGGGGCCCGCCGGGCGCCCCGGGAGGCGGCGCCTCGCCGGTGCGGTCGCTCCTCGGCCGGGCGCGCGACCTGGCGGCGGCCTCCTGCTGCGCCTTTCCGGGGCCGTCGCTCCGCAGCCACGCGATCAGCTCCGGGTCGGCCAGGACGGGCCCGGTCATCGGCAGCAGCTCGCCGTAGAAGCGGACCATCTCCGCCGCCAGGCGGGTGAGGTTCTCCTCCACCGTGTTCTGTCCGACCGATCCGGCGAGCCCGGTCATCGCGGTGCGCGCGCTCCCGGTCACCTCGGCCAGGGCCGCCGCGAACAGCGCGGTCTTGTTCGCGAAGTGGTTGTAGAGGCTGCCCTCGGACACGCCCGCGGTGCGCGCGATCTCCTTGGTCGTCGCGGCCACGATCCCGCGCGTCTGGATCACCGTGACCGCCGCGGCCAGGATCCGGTCCCGCATCGGCTCCGTCCGTGTAGCCAACCCGCCTGCACCTCGCTTCCCCGCTGGACGTTAGCACGGGCGGACGGTGATGAGTGAGTGCTCACCCGGAGGGATTCGGCGGATCCCGAGCGAACCGCCCTCACAGCATGTAGCTTCGCTTTCACCGTGAGTTGCCGCAACGGCTTTCGCGCGTCGTTCCACTCGGGGGAGGGGGACCGCTTGGTGATCGCGGATCTGCTGGGCGTCACGAGGATGACGGCCGTCACGGTGAACGACCGCGGCCGCATCAGCCACTGGGACGATACCGCCGCCGACCTGTTCGGCGCCGCGCGCGGCCAGGCCATGGGCCGCCCGCCCGGCGACCTCCTCCGGCTCCCGCGGGAGCACCGCGGCGCCTTCGAGCCGGAGGCCTTCGGGCACGTCTGGTGCGGCGCCTGCACCCTGCGGCGGGCCGACAACGGGGAGCCCGTCGAGATCGGCTGGTGGGTCTACCCCATCGACGGGGCCCCGGGCGACCACGGCGTCCGGGTCCTGGCGCTGGCCGCCGACCTGCGCAGGCTCCGCCGCGACGGGATCGGCATCACCGTCGGCGACCTCCTGCTCGCCCCGCCCGGCGAGCCCGGCCCCGCCGGCGGCGCCGCCCTCCGCTCGGCCGCCGTCCGGCTGCTGCGGGTCGAGCCCACGCTCGCCGGCCCCTCCCCGGACGGGCCCGACCCGTTCGCGGGCCCGTTCGCCGACCGCCTCGCCGAACTGCTGCCCGCGCTCGGCCCCCCGGGCTTCGGAACGATCGCCTCGCAGGTCCTCGCCCTCGGCTGCCCGGCGGTGTCGCTGGGCCTGACCATCCGGCTGCCCATCGTCCCGCAGACCGACGCCGCCCCGCCCCCCGCGCCGACCGTCCCCCTGCCCCGGCCGGGGCCGCGCGTCCCGCCGCCCCGGCCGCCGCGCGCCCGCCGCGACCTCTCCCACGCGCTGGAGCCGCTCGCCTACCTCGGCGCGGCCGGCGAGCAGATCGGCAGCTCGCTCGACCACCTGCAGGCCGCCCGGACCCTCGCCGAGGTCCTCGTGCCGCGGCTCGCCGACCTCGCCGCCGTCGACCTGCTCGAAAGCGTCGTCGCCGACTCCGCGCCGCCCGCCGGCGAGGTCGACGAGACCACGCCGATGCGCCGGGTCGCCGTCGTCCACAACGACGAGCCCGGACGCTGGGACGAGGCCGTCCCCGAGGACGAGCCGCTGTCCGTGCCGTCCTGCACCCCGTTCGTCCAGGCCATGCGGACCGGGCGGCCCGTGCACATCGCCCGCGTCGACGACGGCAGGGCCGTCCGGCTCGCCGCCGCGTTCGGGGACCGCGACCTGCGCCCCCTGTTCACCGGCCGGGCACTGCTGGTCGCCCCGCTGATCGCGCGGGGGCGGGTGCTCGGCACGTTCATGCTGCTGCGCAAGCCCGACCGGCACGGGTTCGACGAGCTCGACTTCGCCATGGTCGACGAGCTGGCCCGGCGCGCCGCGCTCTGCGTCGACAACGGGCGGCTGTACCGGCGCGAGGTCCAGGTCGCCGAGGAGCTGCAGCGCAGCATGCTCCCCGACGACCCGCCTGACGTCGCCGGGGCCCGCGTCCGCTACCGCTACCGGCCCGCCGAGCAGGCCGCCCAGGTCGGCGGCGACTGGTTCGACGCCATCCCGCTGCCCGGCTGCCGGCTCGGCATCGTCGTCGGCGACGTCATGGGGCACGGCCTCACCTCCGCCGCGATCATGGGCCAGCTGCGCACCGCCGTCCGCACCCTGGCCGCCGAGGACATGCGGCCCGACCGGCTGCTGCGCCAGCTCGACGGCCTCGCCCGCCGGCTCGGCGAGGACTACCTCGCCACCTGCCTGCTCGCCGTCTACGACCCTGTCGAGCGGCGCTGCACAGTCGCCAGCGCCGGGCACGTCCCGCCCGTCCTCGTCACGCCGGACGGGGAGAGCCGCGTGCTGCCCGTCCCTCCGGGCGTGCCCATCGGGGTCGGCGGCGAGCCGTTCGAGACGGTGGAGTTCAAGGTCGAGGACGGGTCCCGGCTCGTGCTGTGCACCGACGGCCTCCTGGAGCGCCGCGACCGCGACCTCGACACCGGCCTGGAGGAGCTGCGCGCCCGCCTCGCCGAGGCGTCCGCCGACCTCGACGGCACCTGCGACGACCTGCTCGACCGGCTCGCCGGGCCCACCCCCGCCGACGACATCGCCATCGTCGCGGTCGGGTTCGACGGCATCCCCCTTGACGACGTCGTCACCTGGCAGCTCGAAGCCGCGCCCGGCAGCGTCCCGTGGATCCGCGCGCAGGTCGGCGCCCGTCTCGCCGGCTGGGGCCTGCACGAGCTCGCCGAGACCGCGCGGCTGCTCGTCAGCGAGCTCGTCACCAACGCCCTCGTGCACGGCGCCGGATCCGTGGGGCTCCGCCTGATCAGGGGGCGCACGCTGCTCTGCGAGGTGCACGACGACGGCGCCGACATGCCGCACCTGCGGCACACCGACGCCACCGACGAGTCGGGCCGCGGCCTCCAGCTCGTCGGCCACCTGGCCGCCCGCTGGGGCACCCACCGCACCGAGGGAGGCAAGGTCGTCTGGTTCGAGCAGCGCGTCCCCCGGCGCTGACGGCGGGGTCGGGGGCGCGCCTCGCGGCCGTGTGAGGTAACTGTCCCGTTCGCGCCAGATACTTTCCCGCGCCCGCTTCGTTCTGATCGAAGTGTCGCCGTTCGCCGAGGCCGCCGGGAGATGAGTTGGGTGAGACGCTGACACTGCCCGTCCCCGAGACGCTCTACGGCACCTACGCCGTGGCGCTCACCGAGCCGATCCGCGACCCGGCGGCCCTGGCCCGCGCGCAGCTGCTGCGGCGCACCGAGCCGCCGCTGCGCGACCTCGTCCTCGGCATGCTCGGCAGCCCCATGCTCACCCTCGACCAGCGCCCCGCGGAGGGCTTCCCGCCGCTGCCCGCCGACCTGCTCGCCGCGTACGGCGCCTCCCCGTCCGACGTCGAGGCGGTCGCCGCCGCGCCGCACGTCCTCGCCGTCCGCGCCGCGTACCGGCCGGGGCGGCCGCCCGCCCACGAATGGGCCGCACGCGCCGTCGCGGGCGCCGTCGGCGCGGCCGCGTCCGCCCCGGTGATCGACGTGTTCACCCCGCAGGTCCTCGCGCACGACCGGCTCTTCCGCTCCCTCCCGGGGCCCGGCGGCGCCGTCCGGCTCACCGACTGGATGCTCCTCCCGCACACCATCGGCCGTGACGGCTCCTACATCACCACCAGGGGGCTCGCCAGGTTCGGCCTCCCCGAACTGCAGACCGAGCACGTCCCGCCGGGCCTCGTCGAGCCCTGGGGGCGCCTGCTGAACGGTCTCGCCCACCACGTCCTGGACCTCTGGCTGGACGAGCTGCCCGCCGGCGAGCAGCCCCTCGTCGTCGAGATCCCCGAGGTCGTCTCCGTCGGCCTCCAGGACATCGCCGCCGCTCAGGGCACCGACGAGCCGATGCGGCGCGAGGTCTCCGTGCGGCTGCGCCACGACCCGTCCCCGGACCCCGTCCTCACCGTGCTGCCCGCCGAGGACGGCCCCGACCGCCTCCGGTCCCTGTGCGCCACGCTCTTCGGAGCCCGATGAGCTTGCCTACGGCCTTGATCTCAGCGCAGGATCGACACGTGAGATTCGGCCCGCGTGACCGTCGCACCCCACAGCCCGAAGACCCCGGCCCCGAGGAGACCGGACCCGAGACCGGCCCCCGTCCGGGCCCCTACCCCGAGGACGTCCACGTGGCGGGCAAGGGAACCGCCCCGGAACCGGCGCCGGAGGAGCCGCCGTCCGACTGGGTCCCCGTCCAGCCGCCGACGGAACCCGAGGAGCCTTGGACCCCCCACGCCCCGGTGCCGCCCCCGGCCCCGCCCGCCGAGACATCGGCGTCCCAGGAGGAGCCGCTCTGGGCGGTGCGCGACCTCGGCCTCGGCGAAGCGTCGCCGGGCGAGCCCTGGACGCCCTCGGAGCCCGGCCCCGCCCCCACGGGCCGGCACGCGCGAAGTGACGACGATCCGTTCCTGCCGGGGAAGGGCCTGGCGGCCGAACCGCCTCCGGTGACCGTGCCTGACATCCCGGTCCAGCAGTGGGCGCCCGCACAGCGGCCCGGGCCCATGGCCGACCCCGAGCGGCGCAAGGCGATGGCGGACGCGTTCGTCGCGGAGTTCGTGGGCAGCACCACATGGCAGGCCACCCTGGCCGTGCTGGAGAGCGCGTTCCCCGGTCTGGGCATGGCCTCGACGCTTTCCCGCCGGACCGACGAGCTGTGGCAGACCATGGACGCCCTCGACCGGACGTCCGCGGCCAAGCTCGGGGTCCCGGCGTGGCTGGACGACGCGGGGATCGTGCTCGACCTCAGCGCCCGCCTCGGCGTGCGGGCGGCGCGGGCGCCGATGCACGGACTCGCACGCCCGCCCCGCGCGTCCCGCCCGTACGCGGGGGCGTTCGTCATCGACACGCTCGACCCGCTGCGCTACCACCGGGCGGTCGGCGGGCCGCAGGCGCCGCGCGACCTGCCGGGGGAGGGGGCGCTGCGGGCCCCGTCCACCTCCGAGGACGACGACAGCGGCGTCGTGATCGTCGCGAACCTGACGTCGGCGGGCGTGCGCGTACTGGACTCGGTGGCGCTCTGGCGCTACGCGGGCCGGGTGGTCGCCGGCACGGTCCGCGAGGAGGGCCGCCCCGAGACGCGCGTCCGTGCACGCCGTGCCCTCCGTGCCCTGCGGCGCGTCGTGGTCGTCGATCCGGACCTCGGGCTCGGCCTGTGCCTCCAGATCGACGCGGCCCGCGTCCCGCGGTGCCTGCTGGCGTTCAGCGTGGACCGGGCGGACGGCGCCCCCCGCTTCGTCCGCCCCTGATCAGTCGTCCGAACGCAGCCAGGTGAGGTCGCGCTGCCGGTCGGCGGGCAGCTCGCGGATGTGCTCGACGAGCCGCCACGGCTCGGTCGGCGGCGTTCCCTCGTCCGGCAGCACGCCGCACAGCACCGCGCTCTGCGTGCTGACCGCGACGAACGACCCGAACCGCGCGACGCCGCCGCCCCGCAGCGACGCCAGCTCGGTGAGCAGCACGGTGACCGCGGCCGCGTCCTTCGGGTCGTAGAGGCCGCGCACGTACGAGAACAGGTCTTCGGCGAGGACGTCGGGGCGCCGCCCGGACATCTGGTACACGGTGCCCCAGTAGGTGCCGGTGGCCTGCTCCGACCGCTGGTCGCGGAGCCGGATGCGCAGCCCGCACTCGGCGGCGCACTGCTCGTACGCCTCCGCGAGCAGCGCCTCGCCCTCCCCCTCCTCGCTCAGCAGCGCCCCGGTGACCACGCCCTCCTCCCGGTCGAGCCGGTCGAGCATCTCGCGGTGCAGCTCCTGGACGTCCTGCTCCACCGCGTCGAGCGTCCGCGCCAGCGCGCGATGGGAGTCGCGGTCGAGGTCGAGGCCCGCCAGCTCGTCCGACAGGTCGCCGAACTGCTTCTCCAGCCGTTCCACCCGCCCGGTGACGGTCTCCAGCCTCTCCGCGACGTCGGACGGCGGCCCCTCGGCCTGCGGCGGCGGGATGGGAATGCCGACCGGCTCGGTCGCCTCGTCGACCACCCGCTTGAGCGCGTCGTGGTCCCGCGCGAGCTCGTTCAGCTGTTTGCGCAGATTGCGCAGCTCCGCCTGGGCTTGCGGAAGCCGCTTGTCGGACGCCAGGTAGAGCTCGCGTCCGGCGATCGCGAGGCAGAGCAGAACCAGGATCACGGTGGTCATGTGACTCCTCGGGAAGCGGGCTGCGCTCACGACGATAACCACCCCCGGCCGGATTGGCCGAGTGCGCAGCGGATCCCGTCCGAAACGCCCTACTTTCCTTTACCCACCGTCCCTCCGGCTATCCCCGAGATCATCCCCACACCCCTCGGAAAAGCCCCGCACCCACGGGCCCCGAGAATCCCGAAGCCTCCAGGAAACGAAAGCCACGCTCCCCGACCCACCAATCACGTGACCTGCGGATGCTCGCGGGAAATGCCAGAGAAGCCACCCAGAAAGCTCCGGGAAGCCCCACGCGACCTCCCGTATACAAATATCCGCAGGTCAGCGAAGAGCCGGCCCAGCAGTCCTCCGAGAGACGGCCGGCGCGCTACCCAACCGCGCCAGCCGCGCCCCCCGGCGGATGCCCGAGCGGTTTGGCCGGAGACACCACCCAGCCCCTTCGGAGCCGGGTCGGCTGGAGGAGTGCCTTCCAGGAAGGTGCGGGGGCGACGACGCCTTTCCGTGGCCTCGTCGCCCCATTCCGTTAAACCCGGTGGTCAGCCGAAGAGGCCGCCCAGGAGGCCGCCGAGGATTTCGGCGGCGCCGCCTGCGAGTTCGCCGGCCACGTCGCCTGCGATGTCTCCGGCGATGCCGCCGGCCGCGTCCGCGATCACGTTGCCGGCGACATTGCCCGCGTACCCGGCGAGCGCGTTGCCGAAGGCGTCCACGGGGACGCCGCCCACGTAGCCCGCGACGTTCTGCGCGTACCCGGCCGCGTCCATGGCGCCCATGGCCACGCCGCCCACGACCCCCGCCGCCGCGACGCCGCCCACCAGACCGGCCGCGGCGGCGCCGTGGCCGAGGTGGCGGTGCCCGTGCCCGTGGTAGCCGGGCGGGGCGTGATGGACGTGCGCCGGAGGCGGGTGGCCGTGGGGCGAGTACGGCGGGGGCCCCGGCGGCGCGGGAGGGGGCGGGCCGGCATGAGCAGCGGGAGCGTACGGCGCCGCGGGCGGGGGCGCCCCGTGCGACGGCATCCCGTGCGGAGGTGCGGGAGGCGGAGCTCCGTGCGACGGCATCCCGTGCGGGGGTGCGGGCGGAGCTCCGTGCGACGGCATCCCGGGACCGGGCGGGGGCGGTGGGAAGCCCTGCCCGGGTGCCGGGGGCATGCCGGAGGGGTTCGGCGGGTACGCCTGGGCGGCCATCGGCGCGGGCTGCTGCTGCTGCCGACCGGGCGCCGGGGCGGGAGGCGGGAACTGGGCGTTGCCGTGCGACCCGTACTCACCCGGCCCGCCGTAAGGAGCCGCGCCCTGCGGCGGTGGCGGCGGGAACCCCGAGTGGCCGCCGGGCGGCGGCAGCGGCGCCTGCCCGGGAGGCGGCGGTGCGCCATGGGACGCCGGGCCGGGGCGGGACGACCGGGGCAGCGCCGCCGCGGCCTCCAGCCACTGACCGATCTTGGCGTTCCAGTCGGTCTCCGCGGCCTCGGCGTGCGGCACCGTGAAGACGCCGAACGACTCGTCCTGCGGGGTGTCGCGGTCCTCGGCGCGCAGGACGAAGGCCATGGCGCGCGGGCTGGCGACGAAGCTCAGCCCGATCTTCTCGATCCGCCCCTGGTGCGACGACGGCGGGTTGAGGTGGATCTCCTGGTGGAACGGCAGCTGCTGGGACACGCCCCGCAGCTTCGACGACTCGAACGTCACGTTCGTGATCTGGAAGCCGAGCTGGGCGATCGAGGCGAGGACCCACTGCTGGGACTCCAGCGGCTCCACGGAGATCGGGTCGATGTCGCCCGGGTCGGGCTGCCCGGCGACGTCGATCTCGGTGCACATCCCGATGGTGAAGCCCGGAAGCTCGTGGCCGAGGACGGTCGTGAACGGCAGCTCGTACGGCAGCGGGATGGAGAACGCCAGGTCGCGCTGCCCCCCGGCGTCGAGCCGGAATCCGCGGGTCAGGGCGCCGCGGTACACCTCGGGGCCCGCCGTCTCGCCGCCGTGGTGCCGCATGCGCGGCATCAGCGCCAGCGTCACCTGCCGGATCTCCGCGGGCCCCGCGCCGCCGCGCAGGTGCACCTTGCCCGCCACGACCCCGCCGGGTTTGCAGTTCGGCTCAGCAAGGATCGTGTCGACGGACGGTCCACCGCCCGCCATCTGCCCGTAGGACACCGGCCGTTCCCCTCTCCCACCGCGAGGCGACCCGCCCCGCGCCCACCACCCGCGCGACCCGGGGCCGCGCACCAGAAACTTAGACCCCCTCCACCATGCCACCGGTTCACCCCGTCCGGACCAAACCCCCAATTTCCACCCAGCTTCGGCGCACTTTCACGGCCAACACCACCGCTCCACCCCAGCGCCCCGCCGCCACCGACGCCGCGTCCAACACCCCCAACCACGCCCCTGCGCCCCACCGACCCCCGAGGCCACCCCAACGACACCACCAATCCGCCCCCCAACCTCCCCATTCCCCGCGCCCGGTGGGTGGTGGTGTCTGGGGGTGGCACCTGGGGGGTTAGCGGCGCGCTGGGAGGTGGGGGCGGGCTTGGAGCTGCCTTGGGGCGTTACCGGCGGGGAATCCCGCGTGCCCCCGGCGCGCGGAGCGCGGGGTGGCGCTTCGCGCGCCGGGGGCACGTGTGGGGTGGATGTACGTACGTGACCGGCGCGGGGCCGCGGCGGCGGGTGTGGGCCGCTGGGTCCCGTGAGTTAGGACGCGCCTGACGCGGCGGTCAGGTCTCCTTCTTGGTGACGGTCACGGGGGCGTAGGCGAGCTTTTCGAGGGGCTCGCGGATCTGGGCGGCGTCGCCTACGGCGATGACCGTGAGGGCTTCGGGGTCGATGTGCTTGTGGTAGGCGCGGGCCACGCCGTCGGGGGTGGAGGCGCGGACCGCGGCCAGGTAGGCGCTCGGGTAGTCGGCGCCCAGGCCGTTGGCGGACACGTCGGCCAGCTCGGCGGCCACGGCGCGGGCCGTCTCGTACTCGGCGGGGGCGCGGTCGGCCAGGGCGCGGACGGAGGAGCCGTGCTCCTCGGCGTCGATGCCGCGCGACACGATGCCGCGCAGTTCGGTGAGGGCGTCGGCGACCGCGTCGGCGGTGACCTCGGTGTGGACGGCGCCCTGGGCGATGAACAGGCCGCAGTGCCGCATGCGGAGCAGGCCGGCGCGCATGCCGTAGGTGTAGCCCTTCTCCTCGCGCAGGACGGCGTTGAGGCGGGACGTGAGACCGCCGCCCAGGACATGCGACGCGACCATCAGGGACGGCCAGTCGTGGTGGGAGCGGTCGGGGACGCCGTGGCCGAAGCTGAGGTAGGTCTGCACGGAGCCGGGGCGGTCGACCACGACGATGCGGGCGGCGGACTCGGGCATGACCCGGTCGGCGGTGGGCAGCGGCGCGGCGGAGCCCGCCCAGCCTTCCAGGGCGGCGGCGAGGGCGCTGTCGGCGTCGGTCCCGGCGAGGTCGCCCGCGACCACGGCGGTCGCCTCGGCGGGAACCACGGAGCCGTAGAAGTCGCGGACGTGCGAGCCCTGCAGCGCGCCGACGGACTCGGGGGTGCCGCCGGTCGGGCGGGAGGCGCGGGCCTGCTCCGGGAAGAGGACGGCGCGCAGCTCGCGCATGGCGCGCGTGCCGGGGTCGGCGTCCTCCTGCGCGATCTCCTCCAGGCGCTCGCGGACGAGGCGCCGCACGTCGGCGTCGTCGAGGGCCGGGCGGCGCACCACCGAGGAGAACAGCTCCAGGGCGGCGCCGAGCCGCGTGGTCGGGACGTCCAGCGCGATGCGCAGCGCGGTCAGGTCGGCGTGCGCGTAGAGGCTGGCGCCGAGCCGCTCGAACGCGGCGGTCAGCGCGGTGCCGCCGCCGGGCTCGGTGCCCTCCAGCAGGGCGCGGGAGGCCAGCGTCGCGACGCCGTCGAGACCGGACGGCTCGCGGCCCGCCCCCGCGTGCAGGACGAGGCGGACGGCGGCGAGCCGGCGGCCGGGCAACGAGGACCAGGCCGGCGAAGACCAGGCCGTAGTCCGAGACGTACTGGCCCACGAAGGCGAAGACCCG
>NZ_JBEUPA010000083.1:0-34960 GCF_040492065.1 Actinomadura sp. NPDC000929
GCGCGGGACCGGCCGCGGCGGGTCGGCGAGCCGCGCGGCGGGCCGGCGCGCGTGGAGGGCGTGCCCGTAGGCGCCCGACAGGCGGAGCAGGAAGCGCGTCCGGTCCACGGTGAAGCTCGGCCGCTGCCGCTCGTCCACCAGGACGACGCTGGTGGCGCCGGTCTCGGCGTTGAGCACGGTGAGCACCTCGCCGGCGGTCGCCGTCAGCGGCAGCGTCACCGCGGGGAGGGTGAACTCCGACACCCGCGGCCCGAGCCCGGCCCCGGGCCGGGCGGGCGGCTCGTGCCCGCCCGTGACCGGGATGCTCACCGGCATCCCCGGGCGCCAGTCCGGCGGCGCGAGGGCCGGGCCCTGGACGAGCCGGACGCCGGCCTCCCGCAGGTGCAGCACCTGGTCGGGCGTCGTCATGCCGGGCGCGAGCACGTGCGTCTCCAGCCGGTGCGCCAGCTCGACGAGGCTAGCCACGAGCGCCGCGCGGCGCGGGTCGGCGGCCGCCGTCCGGGCCAGCCCGGGATCGAGCTTGAGCAGGTAGGAGGCGCCGTCGACGAGCAGGTCGAGCGGGGTGTGCGCGGAGCCGAGGCCGGACAGCCCGACGAGGTATCCGGCGCGGCGCAGCGCCGCCAGCGCGGCGGCGACGGCCGGGCGCCGCGCGGGCGCGAAGCCCCCGCCGACGCACAGGATGATCTCCTGCGGGCGCCGCCCGGTCTCGCCGAGACCGCGGTGCAGCCCGGCCAGCAGGTCGCCGCCGCTCGCGAGGGTCTCGGCCCGCAGCCCGATCTGCAGCGGCAGCGGCGTGCCCAGCTCGGCGGCCGCGCGCGCGGCCTCGACCGCGCGCCGCACGTCCCCGGACGCGGGGTCGGGCCGCACCGGTCCGCCGGTCCGGTCGGACTCGCCGGCCGGGGCGGCGTGCGCCTCGACGGCGACGACGGCGCCCGTGCCGAGGTCGACCACGGGGTGGAACACGGCCCGGGCCGGGACGAGCGCGTCGAGGGTGTCGGAGGCGGACACAGGCGCATCATGCCGCCCGGGGACCGGCGAAACCGCTTTTGTCAGGAGAAGTTAACCGACTATTCCCGCAGCTCACCCGGCCGGACGGCCGCCGGTCACAGCCCGCGGCCGCCGACGACCGCCGACAGCAGGTACGTCACGCCGGCGACGGCCGCCAGCCACACGTAGGCGGTGATGTCGGCGCCGCGCAGGGCCTGCACGACGAGGCCGCCGACGACCGCGACGGTCAGCACGTCGCCCGTCATGGCGGCGGCCCGCAGGTGGGCGCGGGCCCGGGTGCCCGACCCGAACCCCTCACTGAGCGGCAGCGCCGGCTCGTTGCGCCGGTAGGCGAGGTACGCCGCGTACCCGGCCAGCGCGGCCAGCGCGATGAGGGCCGTGCCGGACCGCCCGTCGGCGGCCAGCACGGCCCCGACCACCACGCCGGCGCCCAGGACGAGCCCTGGGACTGCCCACCGGCTGAGACTGCGGCGTTCGGGAGCGATCCACATGTGCTCATCCTTGCCGATCGGCGCACCGGGCGGACCGGCAACGCGCCGGGCGGTATCTTCTCGCTTCGTGGCGCAATTTCGAATGAACGGCTCGAAGATGCTCGCCGTCGACCTCGGCGGCGAGACGATCCGGGCGCTGAACGGCTCGATGGTGGCCTACGAGGGCCAGATGGCGTTCAAGCGGCAGGGCATGACGGGCGGCGAGGGGCTGCGCGGCGCCCTCAAACGCAAGATCGCCGGCGAGGGCATGACCCTCATGGAGATCACGGGACAGGGGACGGTCTACCTGGCGAGCGAGGCGACGGAGGTGACGCTCGTCCAGCTCACGGGCGACACCCTGTTCGTGGAGTCGGAGAGCCTGCTGGCGCTCGACGGGAGCCTGAACACGGGCGTGCAGTTCGTGGGGCTGCGGGGGATGGGCACCGGCCAGGGCCTCGCCACCACCAAGGTCGACGGGCACGGGACGGTGGCGGTCCTGTCGCAGGGGCCGGCCATCGCGCTGGAGGTGACGCCGCAGACGCCGCTCTGCGTCGACCCGCACGCCTACGTCTGCCATCACGGGCAGCTTCAGCAGGACGTGGTCACCGACGTCAACTGGCGGACGGTGATCGGCCAGGGATCGGGGGAGAGCGTGCAGTTCCGGTACCAGGGGCACGGGCTGGTCTACGTCCAGCCGGCCGAGCGCGGCGGGATTCTGGAGATCTGATGCCCGGCTACGAGTCGATCAACTCCAAGATGCTCCAGGTCCGGATCGGACCGGGGCAGGAGGTCTACAGCAAGCGCGGCGCCATGCTGGCCTACACCGGCGCGGTGTCGTTCGCCCCGACCGCCACGGCGGGGCAGGGCATCGGCGGCACGCTCGGGCGCGCCGTCGCCGGCGAGCACAGCGCGATGATGCACGTCACCGGCCAGGGCAGCGTCATGTTCGGCCACGGCGGGCTGCACGTGTCCGTCGTCGAGCTGAACGGCGCCGACACCCTGTACGCCGAGGCCGACCGGCTGCTGGTGCACGACACCACCCTGCAGGTCGGAACCATGTTCATGGGCGAGCAGGGCGGCGTGCGCGGCATCGTGCGCGGCGCGGTCACCGGGCAGGGCCTGTTCACCACGACGCTCACCGGGCACGGCGCGTGCGCGCTGCTGTCGCACGGCGGCGTGATGGAGCTGCCGATCACCCCGCAGCGCCCGGTCCACGTCGACCCGCAGGCGTACGTGGCCCATCGCGGCCAGGTGCAGAACAAGCTCACCACGGCGGTGGGGCTGCGCGACCTGATCGGGCGCGGCTCCGGCGAGGGCTTCCAGCTGGAGCTGAGCGGCTCCGGCGTCGTCTACGTCCAGGCCAGCGAGAGGAAGATCTGACCGTGAGCACGTTCGGGACGCGGACCTGGAACCCCACGACCCTGCCGTCCAACGACAACGTCAACCCCTACGCCTTCAGCGTCGACCTCAACGGGCAGTGGTTCGCGCAGAAGGGCAAGATGATCGCCTACTACGGGCAGATCAGGTTCGAGGCGCTGTCGGCCGGCCCGCTGGACTCCCTCGTCGCGCACACCTTCAACTCCCCGCTGTACGCGCAGGACTGGATCGTCGCGCAGGGGCAGGGCAAGCTCGTCCTCGCCGACCGCGGGTTCGACGTCAACTCCTTCGACCTGGAGAAGGGCAACCTCACCGTCCGGGCGGGGAACCTGCTCGCCTTCGAACCGGGCCTGGAGCTGAAGCAGTCGATCATCCCCGGGTTCCTGACCCTGATCGGCACGGGGCGTTTCGTCGCCGCCTCCAACGGGCCCGTGCACTTCGTCGAGCCGCCGATCCGCGTCGACCCGCAGGCGCTGCTCGGCTGGGCCGACTGCCCGTCGCCCTGCCACCACTACGACCACTCCTACATGCGCGGCGCGTTCGGCGCCGCCCGGATGGTCTTCGGGATCGGCGGCTCGTCCGGCGAGGAGCACCAGTTCGACTTCACCGGCCAGGGCACCGTGATGATGCAGTCGTCGGAGGTCGTGATGAACGAGGACGTCCTGCTGCGCGACCTCGAAGGCCAGATCGGGCTGGTCGGCACGTCCGGCCTGCAGCGCCTCCAGCACACGATCACGCAGCGGCTCGCCTCCGAACGCCAGGGCTGACCGCCCCGGGGCCGGACGGAGCACGTCCGGCCCCCGGGCCGCCCGGTCAGGACTCCGGCTCCTGCGCGGGCTTGATCACCTGGAACGGGACGCCGAAGGGGTCGCGGACGGAGGCCGCCCGCCCGTACGGGGTGTCCTCGGGCTCGGAGTCGACGGCGCCGCCGCCCGCGCGGACCTTGCGGACCGCCTCGTCGGCGTCGTCGACCGCGAAGTACGTCAGCCAGGACGAGACGGGGCCGTCACCCCCGCCGAGGACGATCTCGGATCCCCCGAGGATGCCGCCGGCGTAGCGCCCGTCGCCCGCCCGCCGCAGGACGGTGTAGTCCATGTCGCCCGGCATCGGCTCCAGTTCGTAGCCGAACACCGCCCGGTAGAACTCCCCGGCCGCGGCGGAGTCGCGCGTGACCAGTTCGTTCCACGCGAACGAGCCCGGCTCGTTGACGATCCGCGAGCCGAAGTGGGAGCGGCCCTGCCACAGGCCGAAGTGCGCGCCCTGCGGGTCGCGCAGGACGGCCATGCGGCCGAGGTCCATCACGTCCATGGGCGCGACCACGACCTCCCCACCCCCGTCGGTGGCGCGCTTGACCAGCGCGTCGCAGTCGTCCGCGGCGAAGTAGACGCTCCACCAGAACACGTCGGGCTCGCCCTCGGGGTTCTGCATCATCCCCGCGACGGGCTCGCCGCGCAGGTTGCACATGTTGTAGTGGCCCGCCTCCGGCCCGGCGTCCTGGAACTGCCAGCCCAGCAGGGTCCCGTAGAACGTCCTGGCCCGGTCGAGATCGGGGACGCCGATGTCCAGCCAGTTGGGCGTCCCTTCCGGCGCGTTGCCCGTGACGTGGGTCATCTGCCTCACACTCCTCCGTGCTGGGGACCGTGGCCCCGGTGTCGTCCCGCCGCACGCGCCGCCACTTCCCATCCTGGCCCCGCCCACCGCGTCTACACATCGGGCCCCGGCAGGCGCCGCGATGGCCGGGACCGGCCCGGCTTCACGTACACTGGGCGAATGGTTCCGCTCCCGAACTGACAGGCCGCCCAGCGCGCCCCGGTCACAGGACCGCGCGGCGCGCTTCTTCGTGCCTGTCCACCGAGCCGTCCGTCAGGGGAGCCCTGTCACTGTGATCATCGCGAAAGACATCGAGCTGCGCGCCGGGGCCCGGCTGCTGATCGAGGCCGCCAGCTTCCGGGTCAACCCCGGCGACCGGGTCGGCTTCGTCGGCCGCAACGGCGCCGGCAAGACCACCCTCACCAAGGTCCTGGCGGGTGAGGCGCTGCCCGCGCAGGGCGCCGTGACCTCCTCCGGGACCATCGGCTACCTGCCGCAGGACCCCCGCGGCGTCGACCTCGACGAGCTGGCCCGCGACCGGATCCTGTCGGCCCGCGGGCTGGACGAGGTGATCCGCGAGCTGCGCGCCGCCGAGGAGGCGATGGCGACCGCGACCGGCGCCGGGCGCGACAAGGCCGTCCGCCGGTACGGGCGGCTGGAGGAGCGGCTGCACGTCCTCGGCGGCTACAGCGCGGAGGCCGAGGCCGCCTCGATCGCCTCCAGCCTCGGGCTGCCGGACCGGGTGCTGACCCAGCCGCTCGGCACGCTGTCGGGCGGCCAGCGGCGGCGCGTCGAGCTGGCCCGCATCCTGTTCTCCGGCGCCGACACCCTGCTGCTGGACGAGCCCACCAACCACCTGGACGCCGACTCGATCGTCTGGCTGCGCGACTTCCTCAAGGGCCACCAGGGCGGCCTGGTCGTCATCAGCCACGACGTGGAGCTGCTCGACGCGGTGGTCAACCGGGTGTTCCACCTGGACGCCAACCGCAGCGTGATCGACATCTACAACGTCGGCTGGAAGAAGTACCTCGACCAGCGCGAGACCGACGAGCGGCGCCGCAAGCGCGAGTCGGCGAACGCGCAGCGGCAGGCGTCGACGCTGCTGTCGCAGGCCGACAAGATGCGGGCCAAGGCCACCAAGGCCAAGGCGGCCCTGCAGATGGACCGGCGGGCCCGGCAGCTGCTGGCGGGCGTCGAGGGCGAGCGGCAGGCCGACAAGGTGGCCAAAATTCGCTTCCCGGACCCGGCTCCCTGCGGCAAAACCCCCCTCACCGCGGAGGGTTTGTCGAAATCGTACGGATCTTTGGAGATATTCACCGACGTCGACCTGGCCATCGACCGCGGCAGCCGGGTCGTCATCCTGGGCCTGAACGGCGCCGGGAAGACCACCCTCCTGCGCCTGCTGGCCGGGGTCGACAAGGCCGACACCGGTACCGTCGTGGCCGGTCACGGGCTGCGGATCGGCTACTACGCGCAGGAGCACGAGACGCTGGAGGTCGAGCGGTCCGTCCTGGAGAACATGCAGTCCGCCGCGCCCGGCATGGCGCCGGTCGAGGTCCGCAAGATCCTCGGGTCGTTCCTGTTCTCCGGCGACGACGTCGACAAGCCCGCCGGGGTGCTGTCCGGCGGCGAGAAGACCCGGCTGGCACTGGCGATGCTCGTGGTCTCCAGCGCCAACGTGCTGCTGCTCGACGAGCCCACCAACAACCTCGACCCGGCGAGCCGCGAGGAGATCCTCGCCGCGCTGCGGACGTTCGCCGGAGCGATCGTCCTGGTGACCCACGACGAGGGCGCGGTGGAGGCGCTCGCACCGGAAAGAGTGATTTTGCTGCCAGATGGTGTGGAAGACATCTGGAGTGACGAGTTTGCCGATCTGGTGGCCCTCGCGTGACCTGCGGAGTGACTTCCGCAGATCTTTTCTGGCCGAGTGGGTAGCCGAACCGGCGGGAATGACTGATCATGGCGGGGGATAACGCAGCGGTCACCACATCACTACGGGAGGTACTCGTGGCCGAGACCCTGAAGAAGGGCACCCGCGTGACCGGTGCCGAGCGCGACAAGCTGGCGGCGGACCTGAAGAAGAGGTACGACTCCGGCGAGAGCATCCGCGCCCTGGCAGCCGCCACCGGCCGCTCGTACGGTTTCATCCACCGGATTCTGACCGAGTCCGGCGTCAACCTGCGCGGTCGCGGTGGCGCGACCCGGGGCAAGAAGTCCTGACCGGACACCGGCCCCCGGATGAGCGCACCGCCTGACCCGGCGCCGCGACCGACCGAGTAAGGTTCGGTCGCGGCGACGGACAGGTGCGGGTCCCGCCCCGTGGACGGCGGGGCGGGACCCGAACGCTCATCGGAAGGAAGACCCATGGGGGACGCGACCACGGCCGGCGGGCCGGAAACGGCCACGGCGCCGGAGACGGCGGAGCACACCCCGCCCGGCCTCGACGAGGCGGGCCTGCGGCTGGACGTGGACGGCGCGATCGCGACCGTCACCCTGGACCGGCCCGAGCGGCGCAACGCCATGACGTTCGCGACCTGGCGCGGGCTCGCCGCGATCGGGTGTTCCCTGCCCCCGGACGTGCGCGTCGTCGTCCTGCGGGGCGAGGGCCCCTCGTTCTCGGCGGGCATCGACCTCGGCATGTTCTCCGGCGGGGGAGGCGGCGAGGGGTTCACCGACGGCGCAGACGCCGAGGGAACCGACCGCTTCATCGCCGAGCTGCAGGAGGGCTACACCTGGCTGCGGCGCCCCGACATCGTCTCCGTCGCGGCGGTGCACGGCCACGCCATCGGCGCCGGCTTCCAGCTCGCGCTGGCCTGCGACATCCGCGTGGTCGCCGAGGACGCGAAGTTCTGCATGAAGGAGCCCGCGCTCGGGCTCGTCCCGGACCTGACCGGCACCAAGCCGCTGGTCGAGATCGTGGGGATCGGGCGGGCCCTGGAGCTGTGCCTCACCGCCCGGACGGTCCTCGCCGACGAGGCGGCCCGGATCGGCCTCGCCGAGACCGTCGTCCCGCGCGACGGCCTGGACGGCGCCGTCCGCGATCTGGCGGACGCCCTGCTCGCGGTGAACCCGGGCGCGGCCGCGGCCACCAAGCGGCTGCTGTGGCAGGCCGCGGAGAACACCCTGGAGGAGCAGTGCGCCGCCGAGCGCCGCGAGCAGATCGGCCGCCTCCGCGAGGTCTTCGGCTCGTGAGCGGGCGGGCCGGGGGAGAGGCGCCCCACGCCCCCGGCCCGCCGCGCCGCGCTACCGGAGCGGCTCGCGGCCGCCCGGCGCCAGCGGCAGCAGCACCCTGCTGACGCCCGGCCGCACCTCGACCTTCGTCCCCGCCGGGTAGCGGAGCGTGTAGTCGTGGTCGGTGGACAGAAGGATCACGCCGAGCCGGTGGCCGGCCTTGACCGTGTAGTCGGTCGGTTCGAGGTCCCATCGGAAGGAGTAGGTCCGCCCCGCCTCGATCGGCTCGGTCCGGGCGAAGTCGTGCCGGTTCCGGGCGTCCAGCCACCCCCGCGTGATGATCTTGTAGGGGGCGGTCTCGGTGCGCAGCGCCTGCCGGATCGTGCAGCCCGAGTCGCCCGGCACGCTCTGGCCGTAGCAGACCTCCTCGCCGGTGGTGACGCGCGCGCCCGTGGGACGGGTGTCGGTGCCGTAGTCGACCAGCAGCGCCGTCAGGTACGGCGAGCGGCCGTCGAGCGAGGCCCGCAGCGAGACCGAGGGGATGCCGTCCACCCGGACGGGCTCCGTCAGCGGCCCGGTCAGGTAGGCGAGCCGGTTCGGGTCGGCCTGGCCCTCGTTCGCGAGGAGCTCCTCGGCCGTCCGGGTCCTGCCCGCGTCCGTGAACGACTGCGCCGGACCGGGCCGGGGCCTGAGGCCGAGGGCGCCCGGCTGCCCGGACGGACCCGCGTTGAGGCTGACCGGGACGGTGCGGGTGCCGGGGACGGGCCAGTCCTTCGCCGTCTCCCACGTCCCGTCCGCGTGCTGGACGTCGACGCGCGGCTCGTGCTCGATCCCGTTGCGGACGCCGTACAGGTAGCGGTCGAACCAGTGCAGCGCCTGGCGCAGCCACTCCTCGACCCGCCAGCGGAACGGCGTGGAGTGGTTGCCCTGGTGGAGCCACAGCTTGCGCGGCACGCCCGCTTCCTTCAGCGCGTTCCACCATTGCACGGAGTGCTTGACCTTGACGTTCCAGTCGTTGAGCCCGTGCACGACCATGACGGCGGCCCGCACCCTCCGCGCCTGCCCGACGTAGTCGCGCTCGGCCCACACCGTGGAGTAGTCGCCGGTCTCGCGGTCCTGGGACGCCTCGATGTCCTCGATGACCTTCGCGCAGACCTCGGGGTTCTCGCGGGTCAGCACGGCCTTGGCCAGGACGTCCAGGTCCTCGCCCTGGTAGCCGCCGGGCGCGACCACGCCGCCGCCCGCGCGGTAGTAGTCGTACCAGCTGGAGATGCCCGCGATCGGGACGATGGCCTTCAGGCCCTCGACCCCGGTGGCGGCGGCCATGTTCGGCAGCGTCCCGTCGTAGGACTGGCCGATCATTCCGACGTTCCCGGTGGACCAGGTGGCCTTCACCGGCGCGCCGTCCGGCGTCCAGCCCCGGGCCCGCCCGTTGAGCCAGTCGACGGCGGCCTTCGCGCCCGCCTGCTCGCTGCGGTCCCCGGAGGTCGGGCAGCCGGTCGAGCCGCCCGTCCCGATGCTGTCCAGGTCGGCGACGGCGTAGCCGCGCGGCAGGAAGTAGTTGTCGTAGTAGCCGGGGAAGACCTCGGCCAGGTCGCGCCGCGTGGTGGTGAGCGAGCGGGCCCGGGCGTCGCCGATGTCGACGGGGTGGTTCGGGACGTCGTTGATCCCGGCCCAGTACGGGCTCGGCTCCAGGATCGTCGGGACCTTCAGGCCGGCGGTGTCGGTCTCCCTGGGCCGCATGATCCGCAGTTGCACGCGGTCCCGCACGCCGTCGCGGTCGCTGTCGGCGGTGGTCTCGATGTTCACGGTCTGGGTGACGGCGTCGGCGCGGGAGAACACGGGCTGCGTCTCCCCGTTCCGCACCGTGACCTGGTGGGCGCCCGGTGGCCGGGGCGCGGACCTGGTGGGCCCGGCCGCCGCGGCGGGCAGCGCGGAGGCGGCGGCGAGCGCGGCGGTGAGGGTGATCACGCCGACGCCGCCGGTGAGGCGTCGTCTCATCGGGGCTCCTGGGGGGTGTGAGCCGGGAAGTGGAGATCACGGTTACACCCCGGGAGCGGCTTGTCCAGAGGCGTGTTACGCCGTGAGCGGAGCCGGGAAGACGGGCGGGCGGGGGCGCGTTGTCCACGCCGGATACTGAGATGCTTACTTGATTACGTACTTGATTACGTCGACGTCTACCGGAGGCGCTCGTGGGAATGCCGGGAATGTCGGGCAACGGCTGGCAGGTGATGGCGTCCTTCCGCAAGGACAGCTCCGTCACCCGGCAGAAGCTGGCGCCCGGCACGGTGGGGCGGATCGCGGGCTACGCCCGGCCCTACGTCCGCGAGCTGGTGGTCTTCCTCACGCTGAACTCGCTGGCCGCGGTGATCGTCGTCGCCAACCCGCTGCTGCTCAAGGGGATCATCGACCGCGGCATCGTGCCGGGCCGCTCCGACGTCGTGCTCTGGCTCGCCGCCGCCGTCGCCGGGCTCGCCCTGGTGGAGGCCGTGCTCGGCCTCGCGCAGCGCTGGTACTCGGCGCGCATCGGCGAGGGGCTCATCTACGACCTGCGCAGCCAGGTGTTCGCGCACGTCCAGCGGCAGCCCGTCGCGTTCTTCATGCGGGCGCAGACGGGCTCGCTCGTCAGCCGCCTGAACAACGACGTCATCGGCGCGCAGCGCGCCCTCACCACCACCCTGTCGTCGGTGGTGTCCAACGTGATCAGCCTGGTCCTGGTGCTGGTGACGATGCTCATCCTGTCCTGGCAGGTCACGGTGATCGCGCTGCTGCTGCTCCCGATCTTCATCCTGCCGGCCAAGTGGGTCGGCAGGCGGCTGCAGCGGGTCAGCCGCGAGCAGATGGTGCTGGACGCCGAGATGGGCTCGCTGATGACCGAGCGGTTCAACGTCGCCGGGGCCATGCTCGCCAAGCTCTACGGGCGTCCGGCCGAAGAGGAGGAGAACTTCTCCGGCCGCGCCGCCCGCGTCCGCGACGTCGGCATCGTCGCCGCCATGTACGGGCGGGTCTTCTTCACCGCGCTGACCCTGGTCGCCGCGCTGGCCACCGCCATGGTCTACGGCGTCGGCGGCTACCTGGTGGTGGACGGCAGCTTCCAGCTCGGCACGCTCGTCGCGCTCGCCACCCTGCTGACCCGGATGTACGGGCCGCTGACCGCGCTGTCCAACGTGCACGTGGACGTGATGACCGCGCTCGTCAGCTTCGACCGCGTGTTCGAGGTGCTCGACCTGAAGCCGCTGGTCCGCGACCGCGACGGCGCCCGGGAGCTGGCCGAGGCCCGTGCGCCGTCCGCCAACGGCTCGGGCCCGGCGTTGTCGAAGGCGCCGTCGATCGAGTTCGACCACGTCCGGTTCGCCTACCCGTCGGCGGACGAGGTCTCGCTCGCCTCGCTGGAGTCGATCGCCCGCACCGACACCGCGCCCGGCCGCGAGGTGCTGCACGACGTCGACTTCACCGCCGCGCCGGGGCAGCTGGTCGCGCTCGTCGGGCCGTCCGGCGCGGGCAAGTCGACGATCACGCACCTGGTGTCGCGGCTGTACGACGTGTCCGCCGGCGCGGTCCGGATCGGCGGCGTCGACGTCCGCGACGTCACGCTCGAATCGCTGCGCGCCGAGATCGGCGTCGTCAGCCAGGACGCGCACCTGTTCCACGACTCGATCCGCGAGAACATGCGCTACGCCCGCCCGGACGCCTCCGACGAGGAGATCCTCGCCGCGCTGGAGGCCGCGCACATCGGCGGCCTCGTCGCCGAGATGCCCGAGGGCCTGGACACCGTCGTCGGCGACCGCGGCTACCGGCTGTCGGGCGGGGAGAAGCAGCGGCTCGCGATCGCCCGGCTGCTGCTCAAGGCCCCGGCGGTGGTCGTCCTCGACGAGGCGACCGCGCACCTGGACTCCGAGTCCGAGGCGGCCGTCCAGCGGGCCCTGCGCACCGCCCTCGCGGGCCGGACGTCGCTGGTGATCGCGCACCGGCTGTCCACGATCCGGGAGGCCGACCAGATCCTCGTGGTCGACGGCGGCCGGGTCGCCGAGCGCGGCCGGCACGAGGAGCTGCTGCTGGAGGGCGGCCTGTACGCCGAGCTCTACCGCACGCAGTTCTCGCACCAGCGCGACCAGGGCCCCGAGGAGGAGCGGCGGGCCGAGCCGCTCGGGGCCGAGTAGCGGCCGCTCAGGCCTCGGAGCCGAGCGGGTAGCCGAGCCGCCGCAGCTCGGTGCCCGCGACCTTCTCGACCTGCGCGGCCTGCCGCGGGGTGAGGCGCTCGCGCCACACCCCGACGCCCGGTTCGGCGGCGTCGCGCGCCCCGGCCCGCACCAGCCCCGTCAGCGCCGACTTCGACAGCGGCGCGTCCAGGTACTCCGCCAGGTCGGCGCCGACGCGGCGCGGCCGGGCCACCAGCTCCTCGTAGCGGACCGTGGCCAGCTGCTCCTCGGGGACCTGGAGGCGGAGCCTCGCGCTCAGCCGCACCGACCCCCGCCACCGCATGGCGCACTTCACGGCGGCCGCCGCGCGCGGCCACCGGCTCCGGTCCGTGTGGTCCTCGACGCCGAAGAACGGGTTGGGGAACACCGTGTCGAGGTTGGCCAGGCCCGGCTTGAACCAGGCCAGGCAGCGCTCGTCGGCCAGCATGTCGGCGACCACGTCCCGGCCGTCCCGGATCACCTGGACGAGCTGGGCGTCGGGGAAGGCGTCCAGCAGCACGTCGGCGCTGTAGATCAGGTCGGGGGAGGCGTCGGCGTACCGGGCGAGCCCCTGCGCCTGCACGCACGGGCCGGGCGGCTCCGGGACGGGGCCGGGGGCCGGACCCTCCGGCCCGCCCGGCGGGCGCGGCGGCAGCCCGCCCATCTCGCGGCACTCGTCCGGGCACTCACCGCAGGCCCGCGCCGACACCTGCCACGCCTGCGCGTAGGCGTCCCGCAGGACGCGGGCGGCGCCCTCCCCGCGCTCGGCGATCGAGGGCTGGCGGGCGAAGGCGTAGGTGACGCGCAGGACGTCCGGCCGGCCGGTGGTCAGGTGGAAGCCGGGGGAGCGCTTGACCGCGCGCGCCAGCAGCTCCGCACCCGAGTGCGGCGCGCCCAGGATGAACACCGGGCGGCGGACCTTGGTGCCGTTGATCACCAGGATGTGCGGCGTCGACCTCATAACCGGGCCAAGTTTGTCACCTTTTGAGGGCCGGTCGGTCCGTGACCCTCCGTAAGGACCCGCCCGATACCCATCCGTTAACCGGCGCGGCCCCTCCCTTCACCGGGACGGGCCGCGCGGCGCTGGTCCTACCATGGTGCGGTGGACGCTCCCCGCACGCTGGCCCGCCTCCTGCCGGAGGCCGAGGCGATCACGGTGCTCACCGGCGCCGGCATCTCGACCGACAGCGGGATCCCCGACTTCCGCGGTCCGAACGGCGTCTGGACGCGCGACCCGTCGGCGGAGGCGATGTCCACGATCGGCTCCTACCTCGCCGATCCCGAGGTGCGGCGCCGCGCCTGGCGGGCCCGGCGCGACGCCCCCGTCTGGGAGGCCGAGCCGAACGCCGCGCACGCCGCGCTGGTCGAGCTGGAGCGGGCCGGACGGCTCCGCGCCCTGATCACCCAGAACATCGACGGCCTGCACCAGCGCGCCGGATCCTCCGAGCGCGCCGTCATCGAGATCCACGGGACCGCGCGCGAGGCCGTGTGCCTGTCCTGCGGGCTGCGCACCCCGATGCCGGAGATCATCGCGCGCGTCGAGGCCGGGGAGGCCGACCCGCTCTGCGCCGAGTGCGGCGGCATCCAGAAGTCCGCGACGATCTCCTTCGGCCAGGCCCTGGACCAGGACGTCCTCGACGCGGCGATCACCGCCGCGCGGTCCTGCGACCTGTTCCTGGCGGTCGGCACCTCGCTCACCGTGCAGCCCGCCGCCGGGCTGTGCCTGGAGGCGGTCGACCACGGCGCCCGGCTGGTGATCATCAACGCGGAGGAGACCCCGTACGATGGGCTGGCCGACGCGGTGCTGCGCCGGCCGATCGGCGAGACGCTGCCGCGCCTGGCCGGCCTCGCGCTCGGCACGGGGCGATGATCTGTTGGCGGGTCGTGACCGGTCGCCCCTTCCACTGGGGTCCGGATCCTGACAAGCTCTATCCGTCGCGGTGCGAGGAGGGATCGGGTTGAACAGCGGGGGCGCCCGCGCGGTGGCGGCCCACGGGTCGCCGGACGCGCCCGCCGTCGGCACGCCCGGCGGTGCGGAGCACGCGCGGAAGGCCCGCAGGTACGCGAGGTTGCGGCCCGGCGACCGCGTCGCGGTGGTCGCGCCCAGCGGCCCCGCCGACCCCGCGCGGCTGGAGGCGGGCTGCGCCGTCCTGCGCGACCTCGGCCTTGACGTCGTGGTCGGCAAGCACGCCCTCGACCGTGTCAACCTGGGCCCGGCGGGCCCGGTGCGCGGCGACTGGCACCGGCTGGCCGGAACCGACGCCGACCGCGCCGCCGACCTGCAGGCCGCCTGGTGCGACCCGCGGGTCCGCGCGGTGGTCTGCGCGCGGGGCGGCTACGGCGCCACCCGCGTCCTCGACCGTCTCGACTGGGACGCCCTGCGCGCCGCGACCGAGGCGTCCGCCGCCACCGGCGGCGGGCCGAAGATCCTGCACGGCTCCAGCGACATCACCGCGCTGCACGGCGCTTTTGGAACGCGCCTGCGGATCACGACGTCCTTCGGCCCCATGCCCGCGGGAGTGATCGCCGATCTCGACCCGGCGGCGCAGGACGCCTCCCTGGAGTCCCTGCGCACCGCCCTGTTCGGCGGCGCCGCGACGTCGTCCGCGGCGTCATCGGGCTCGGCGCCCGCCGTGCTGCCCGGCACGCGCACGCTGCGGCCCGGGCGCGCGGAGGGCCCGCTGACCGGCGGCACCCTCTCGCTCCTGGCGGCGGTGCTCGGCACCCCGTACGCGCCGCCGCCCGCCGCGGGCCGCGTCGTCTTCCTGGAGGACGTGACCGAGGCGCCGTACCGGATCGACCGGATGCTCGTCCAGCTCCTCCAGGCCGGCTGGTTCGACGGCGCCGCCGGGTTCGCGCTCGGCTCCTGGAAGGACTGCGGCGACCCCGCCGAGCTCGACGCGGTGTTCGCCGCAAGGCTCGGCCCGCTCGGCGTCCCGATCCTCGCCGGCCTCTCCGCCGGGCACGGGCCGCGCCAGCACACCCTGGAGCTCGGCGCCCCCGCCGTGCTCCACGCCCCGGCCCCGCCGGGCCACGACCCCGCACATCCGCACCCCGCCGTGCCGGACACCGGCGCGCTCACCCTCGAAGCGCCCCCGGGAGGTGCGCGATGAGCGGCCGCCACGCCCGTCCCGATCCGTGGGACGACGGGACCCTCGATTCCCTGCTCGTCCTCGTGGCCGAGAGCCTCGGCTACCGGTGCAGCCGGGTGCCGGGCGAGATCATGCTGCTGGAGGGCGCCAACAGGCTGCACGTCAGCCTGCGCGACCTGCGGCAGCTCGCGCGGCTGGTGCCGCGCGACGACTGGCCCGCGCTGGTCTCCGACCACGTGACCACGATCGTCACGGCGATCGAGGAGCCGCTGGACCTCAGCGACTTCGACCTCGCCCAGCACCTGCTGCGCACCCGCATCTACCCCGCGGAGGCCGACAACGGGGTGCTCGCGGCCCGGCCGTTCGCGCCCGGCCTGATCGAGGTGGTGGTGGTCGACACGCCCACCACCGTCCGGACGGTCACCACCGAGGAGATGGGCGGCTGGCCGGTGTCGGGCGACGCGCTGTTCATGCTCGGCCGCGCCAACGTCCGCGCCGACGGCCCGCTCCAGATGGACGAGCAGGACCTCGGCGGCGTCCGCGTCTCCGTCCTGCACGGCTGGACGTTCTACGCCGTCACGCACCTGGCGTGGCTGGAGGAGTACCTGCCGATCGGCCCGTACGGCGCGCTGGTCATCGCGCCCAACCGCAGCCTCATCGTCGCCCACCCGCTCCGGATCACCGAAGGCCACCCGAGGGCGCGCTACCGCGAGGCCGTGGCGGCGGCGACCGAGCTCCAGGCGCAGGCGCACCGCGCCTACGAGGAGGGTCCCGGCTCGCTCAGCCCCTCCCTGTACTGGTGGCGCGCCGGCGAGCTGACCTGCCTGGAGACCCGTTACGAGGGAGACACGCTGGTCCTGCCCGAGGAGTTCGCCTCCGTGATCGCGACGCTGGCGGCGGAGCGCTGATGAAGGTCGTCATCGCCCCCGACTCGTTCAAGGGAAGCCTGTCCGCCGCCCAGGTGTGCGCCGCCGTCGAGGCGGGCGTCCTGCGCGCCGCGCCCGACGCGCGGGTCGCCGCCGTGCCGATGGCCGACGGCGGCGAGGGCACCCTCGACTGCTTCCTCAGCGCCCGCGGCGGCGACGCGGTCGAGGTCGCCGCCACCGACCCGGTGGGGCGCCCGGTCAAGGCGCGCTACGCGCTGTCGGGCGACGGGCGCTCGGCGGTGGTGGAGCTTGCCGCGGCGTCCGGGCTGCCGCTGGTCGAGGACGTCCCGCCCGACCCGATGAACGCCGGCACCGCCGGCACCGGCGAGCTGATCGCCGACGCGGTGCGGCGCGGCGCCCGCGACGTGCTGGTCTGCATCGGCGGCAGCGCCAGTACCGACGGCGGCGCCGGGCTGCTGCGCGCCCTCGGCGTCCGCTTCCTGGACGCCGCCGGCGGGGAGCTGCCGCCGGGCGGAGCAGCGCTCGCCCAGCTGGCGTCGATCGACGACTCCGGGGTGCCGGACGAGGTCCGCGCGACCCGGTTCCGGGTGGCCTGCGACGTGACCAACCCGCTCGTCGGGCCGGACGGCGCCGCCGCCGTGTTCGGCCCGCAGAAGGGCGCGTCCCCCGGCCAGGTCGCCGATCTCGACGCCGCCCTCGCCGTCTTCGCCGACGTGGTCGCCGCGCGCGGCGGCCCTCGCGTGCACGACCTGCCCGGGGCCGGTGCGGCGGGCGGCACCTGCGGCGGGCTCGTCGGCCTGCTCGGCGCCGAGCCGTCCGGCGGCGCCCTCCTGGTCGCCGAGGCCGTCGGCCTGCCCGCCGCGCTCGACGGCGCCGACCTCGTCGTCACGGGCGAGGGACGGGTGGACGGGCAGAGCGCCGGCGGCAAGGTGGTCTCCGCGGTCGCGTCGCTCGCCCGGGACCGCGGCGTCCCGTGCGTCGCCCTGGCCGGCGGCGTCACCGGCCCGCTGGAGGAGCTGCACGCGCTCGGCCTGACCGCCGCGTTCAGCCTCGCCGACGGCCCCCGCACCCTGGAGGAGCTGAAGGCGGGGGCCGCGCCCCTGCTCACCGCCGTCGCCGAGCAGGCGGTCCGCCTGTTCCGCGGCTAGCAGGCGCCTGCGGGTTCGGGTTCTGGTTCGGGCGCCGGTGCGGGCGTGCGGGCCCCCACGGTCAGCCGGGGCAGCAGGACGTGCGTCAGGGGTCCGATCGCCACCGCGTAGAGGACCGTTCCAACACCGACCGTGCCGCCGAGCAGCCAGCCGACGGCCAGCACGGCCAGCTCGATCGTCGTCCGGACCACCCGGATCGAGTGGCCGCGCGCCGCGAGCCCCGTCATCAGCCCGTCCCGGGGGCCCGGGCCGAGGCCGGCGCCGATGTAGCAGCCGGTGGCGAAGCCGCCCACCAGCACGGCGGCGATCAGGAAGGCCCAGCGTCCGGCGAGCGCGCCGGGGGCGGGCAGCAGCCACAGGAACAGGTCGGCGAAGACGCCGACGAGGACGACGTTGCTGACGGTCCCGATGCCGGGCCGCTGCCGCATCGGGATCCACGCGAGCATCACGACCGCGCCCGCGATGATGATCCACGCGCCCATCGACAGGCCGAAGCGCCGTGAGAGCCCCTGGTGGAAGACGTCCCAGGGGTCGTTGCCCAGCCCGGACGACACCTGGAGGGCGATTCCGAGCCCGTACAAGGCCAATCCAACGTAGAGCTGCACCAGGCGGCGCACCATCAAGGCCATTTCGAGCTTCCCCTCCGCTGCCGGCCATCGTTTCGGACCACCTTGCCCCCGAGTGGACTGGAATCGGTAGAGCCAATGTGCGAAAGTGGCCCGTATGAGCACGCGCTACGTGAGCGGCCCGCACCTGGCCCGGCTGCTCGGGGACGTCTCGGGCGAGCGCCCCGTCTACGCGGCGGTGGCCCGGTCGCTGCGCGCCCTCGTCCTGGACGGCAGGCTCGCGCTGCGCACGCGGCTGCCCGCCGAACGCGACCTGGCCGCCGCCCTCGGCGTCAGCCGCACCACCGTGACGACCGCCTACGACCGGCTCCGCGACGAGGGCTACGTCCAGAGCCGGCAGGGCGCGGGAAGCTGGACGGCGCTGCCGCCGGTGCGCATGTCGTCGGCCGAGCCGCCCGGCGCGCCCGACGGCGGGGCCGTCCCCGCCGGCCACCGGTACGGCATGGCCCACCCCGCACCGGACGACCCGTCGTTCATCGACCTCGGCTGCGCCACCCCCGGCGCCCCCGCCATCTTCGAGGAGGCCGTCGCCGCCGCCGTCGACGAGCTGCCCCGCTACAGCTCCGGCCCCGGCTACGAGCCCGCGGGGCTGGCGAGCCTGCGGCAGGTCATCGCGGACGGCTACACCGCGCGCGGCGTCGCGACCCGCGCCGACCAGATCGTCGTCACCACCGGCGCGCAGCACGCGTTCACGCTGCTGACCCAGCTGCTGGTGGAGCCGGGCGACGCCGTGATGGTCGAGCGCCCCACCTACCCGCACGCGCTCGGCGCGCTGCGCCGCCGCGGGGCCCGGCTCGTCCCCGTCGGCGTCAACGAGGGCTGGGACGTCGAGCTCGCCGCCGGCGCCATGCGGCAGGCCGCCGCCCGGATGGCGTACCTGATCCCCGACTTCCAGAACCCGACCGGGTACGTGATGGGGGCGGGCGACCGGGCCGGGATGGTCGACGCGGCGCGGCGCGCGGACGCGTTCCTCGTCGCCGACGAGACCTTCGCCGAACTCGCCCACGACCCCGACGCGCCGCGCGAGCCGCCGCTGGCCTCCTTCGACGCGGGCGGCCGGGTCGTCACGATCGGCTCGGCCTCCAAGCTGCTGTGGGGCGGGCTGCGGATCGGGTGGATCCGCGCCACCGCCCCGCTGGCCCGCCGCCTCGTGCTGGCCCGCGAGCCCCTCGACATGGCGAGCCCCGTCCTGGACCAGCTGATCGTCCGGGAGCTGCTGCTGCGGGTGGAGGAGGTCCGCGCCGAGCGCGCCGAGAGCCTGCTGCGCGGCCGCGACGCGCTCGCCGGGGCGCTGCGCGAGCTGCTGCCGGGCTGGGAGTTCCGGCTCCCGGACGGGGGCATGTCGCTGTGGGCGAGGATCGGCGCGCCGATCGCCTCCCGGCTCGCCGAGGCGTCCGAGCGGCTCGGCGTCCGCGTCGTCGCGGGCCCGGTGTTCGGGACGGACGGCGTGCTGGAGGACTACGTGCGCCTCCCGTACGTGCTGCCGCCGGACACGCTGCGCCTGGCGGTGCGGCGGCTGGCCCTCGCCCAGCGCGAGGCCGAGGCGGCGCCGGCGGCCCGGCCGCTGCCCGCCTACGTCTGACCGGGCCCGGCGCCGCGTCGGGCGGGCGTCAGGGAGCGCGCTGGATGTAGTCGACCAGGTGCTCGCGCTCGCTCTCCAGCTCGTCGATGGCGCTCTTGACGACGTCGCCGATGCTGACGATCCCGACGAGCCGGCCGTCCTCGACGACGGGCACGTGCCGGAACCGGTGCTCGGTCATGGCGCGGCGGAGGTCGTCCACCTGGTCGCCGGGGCCGCAGGTGCGGACCTCGGCGGTCATGATCTGCGAGACGGGGTGGTCGAGCAGCGCCGCGCCGTGCTCGTGCAGGCGCCGCACCACGTCCCGCTCGGACACGATGCCGGCGATCGAGGCGCCGTCGGGCGAGACCACCGCCGCCCCGATGTTGTGCTCCGCCAGGACGGCGAGGAGCTCTCGCACGGTGGCGTCGGGCCGCACCGTGGCCACCGCGTCTCCCTTCCTCCGCAGGATGTCGCGAATCCGCATGCCTCACGCTCCGGTGCCGGTTTCGGACCCGGGGGACGGCGGCCGCCGGGGGCGGGGGCCGCTGGCCGGGCCTTGGTCCTGCCAAAATCGCATGTTCCGGCTCCCAGCGAAACCCCCGGTCCGTGAACCCTCCCGGTCAGGCGACGGCATAAGGGCGGCATAAAAGCCGTAGATCGGGAACCAAGGGATGCATGTCGATGACGGCGGAACGAACCATCGAAACGGATATCCCGGCCCGGCTCGACCGGTTGCCGTGGTCACGCTGGCACTGGACGGTCCTGGTCGGCCTCGGCGCGGTCTGGATCCTGGACGGCCTGGAGGTGACCGTCGTCGGCGTCATCGGCCCGCGGCTCACCGACGCCTCCGGAGGGCTCGGGCTCACCGACGGGCAGGTCGGGCTGGCCGCGTCCATCTACGTGATCGGCGCCTGCCTGGGCGCCCTGTTCTTCGGGCATCTGACCGACCGGTTCGGGCGCAAGAAGCTCTTCATCGCCACGCTCGCGCTGTACCTGGCGGCGACGGTCGCGACCGCGTTCTCGTTCAACCCGATGTGGTTCTACGCCTGCCGGTTCCTCACGGGGGCCGGCATCGGCGGCGAGTACGCCGCCATCAACTCGGCCATCGACGAGCTGATCCCGGCGCGGGTGCGGGGCCGGGTGGACGTGGTGGTGAACGGCTCGTTCTGGATCGGGACGTCCATCGCGGCGGCGCTGTCGATCCCGGTGCTGAACGGCGACCTCGTCCCCGAGGACCTCGGCTGGCGGGCCCTGTTCGCTCTCGGCGCCCTCCTCGGCCTCGGCGTGCTGTTCGTCCGCCGGATGGTCCCGGAGAGCCCGCGCTGGCTGTTCATCCACGGGCGGGAGGACGAGGCCGAGCGCGTGGTGGGCGGCATCGAACGGGAGATCACCGAGGAGACCGGCGAGCCGCTGGAGGACCCCCGGCAGAGCATCCGGGTCCGGCAGCGCCGCGTCGTCTCGTTCGGGGAGATCGTCTCGACGGCGGTGCGCCGCTACCCGCGCCGGACGGTTCTCGGCCTCTCCCTCTTCATCGGGCAGGCGTTCCTCTACAACGCCGTCTACTTCACCTACGCGCTCGTGCTCAGCACGTTCTTCGACGTCCCCGACGCCAAGGTCGGCTACTACCTGATCCCGATCGGGATCGGCAACTTCCTGGGCGCGTTCTTCCTCGGCAAGCTGTTCGACACGGTCGGCCGCAGGACGATGGTCACGGCGTCCTACGTGGTCTCCGGCGTGCTGCTGATCGGCACGGGGCTGCTGTTCCGCGCGGATCTGCTCGACGCCTGGACGCTGACGGCCTGCTGGTGCGCGGTGTTCTTCTTCGCCTCCGCCGGCGCGTCGTCGGCCTACCTCACGGTCAGCGAGATCTTCCCGATGGAGACCCGGGCGATGGCGATCGCCGCGTTCTACGCGGTCGGGACGGGCCTCGGCGGCGTGATCGGGCCGGCGCTGTTCGGCCGCCTGGTGGAGACCGAGAAGGTGGCGAACGTCGTGAACGGCTACTACCTCGGCGCGGGGCTGATGATCGCCGCGGGGCTGGTGGAGCTGGCCATCGGCGTCGAGGCCGCGCAGCGCTCCCTGGAGGACGTGGCGGAGCCGCTCTCGGCGGAGAAGGCCGCGACCGCCTGACACACCCGCCCTGTCGCGCCTCCTCCCCCCGGTCAGGGGGCGAGGAGGCGCGAAAGCGCGCCGAGCGCCGGGGTGAGCAGGCGCCCCGCAGGACCGGCGTGGGCCAGGGCGGCGCGGGCCGCGTTGGCGCCGCACGCGCCGTGCACGCCGCCGCCCGGGTGAGCGGAGGCCGACGCCAGGTACAGGCCCGCGACCGGTGTCTCGGGGCGCCCGAGGCCGGGAACGGGCCGGAACACCAGTTGCTGGTGGAGCATCGCGGTGCCGCCGTTGAGCGCGCCGCCGCGCAGGTTGGCGTCGTGGTCCTGGAACGCGGGCGGCGCGGTGACGCGGCGGCCGAGGACGCGGGAGCGGAAGCCCGGGGCGAGGCGTTCGACGACGTCCTCGAGGCGGCGCGCCATGGCGTCGCGCTCGCGCTCGTCCCAGGCGCCGGTGATGCCGTCCGGCCCGGCGTCGGCCTTCACCCGGTGGGGGACGTGGGTGTACGCCCAGACCGACTCGGTTCCGGCGGGGGAGCGGGCGGGGTCGGCGGTCGTCATCTGGCCGAGGAGCGCGAAGGGCTCGGACGGGACGCGCCCGGTGGCGAGCTGCGCGCTGTAGTCGGTCATCGCGTCCAGGCCGGGGGACAGGTGGACGGTCCCGGCGCGCCCGGCGCCGTCCGCCGCCCACGGGATCGGCCCGGAGAGCGCCCAGTCCACCTTGAAGGTCGCGTGGTCCCAGACGAAGCGGCGCATGTCGGCGCGCAGGGAGGCCGGCAGGTCGGACCAGCCGACCAGGCCGCCGTAGAGGGCGGGGGCCGACACGTCGGCGAGGACGGCCCTCGCGGCGCGCACCGGTTCGCCCGACGCGGTGCGGACGCCGAGCGCGCGCCCGTCCCGCACGACGACCGAGGCGACCGGGGTGTCGCAGCGGACGCGCCCGCCGCGCGACTCCAGCCGCCGCACGAGCGCCGCCGTCAGCTCGCCCGCGCCGCCCTCGGGGACCGGCCACCCGTGCCGCTGCCCGGCCATGGCGAGCAGCCAGCCGAACAGCGACCCGGCGGTCGACTCGGGGAACATGTCGGTGTGCAGCGTCGACCCGGCGAGCAGCAGCGGGCCGCCGGGGCCGGCGAACTCCTGCTCCCCGAGCGTGCGGACGGGGGCCAGCAGCGTGCGGACGGCGCGGAGCCCGCCCGCCCGGCGCGCGGACGCCAGCAGCGGCAGCGCGGCCCGCACCGGCGGGAACGGGCCGAGCAGGGCGCGCAGGACGTCCTCTCCCATCTCGTCCCACAGGCGGCAGAGGCGCAGCCACGCCTCGCCGTCGCCCGCGCCGAGCGCGTCGAGGCCCGCGGCGGTCGCGTCGCGGTCGCGCTCCAGGACGGCGCAGCGCCCGTCCGGGAGCGGGTGGGCGAGGACGGCGGGCGCGTGCCGCCAGCGCAGCCCGTGCCGCTCCAGCTCCAGCGCCCGCATCGCGGGCGAGGCGACTCCGAGCGGGTAGAACGCGCTGCACAGGTCGCTCACGTGGTCGGGGTGCACGCCCCGGTCGCTGCGCACCGCGCCGCCCGGTTCGGGCTGCGCTTCGAGCACCTCCACGTCCCACCCGGCGTCGGCCAGCATGTTCGCGGCGACGAGGCCGTTGTGCCCCGCGCCGACGACGACGGCGTCGGCCATGCGGCATCCCTCCCGGTGATCACCTTACGGGCTCTCGCGGAGGGGCGGCGGTCAGCCCACGTCGAGCCGGGCCAGCAGCCGCATGACGCCCGGCGCCACGCGCGACCCGAGGTAGCCGAGGCGCGCCTCCGGGGTCACCGGGACGACCGCGCGGTCGCCGCGGACGGCCGCGACGATCTGCTCCGCCACGCGCTCCGGCCCGTAGCCGCGGCGCGCGTAGGCCCGCGCGACCCGCTCCCGGCTGAGCGCCTCGTCCTCCTCGCCCCGGCCGACGAAGCGGGACGTGCGGGTGATGTTGGTGTTGACGATCCCCGGGCACACGGCGCTGACCCCGATGCCCTGGCCCTTCAGCTCGGCGCGCATGCACTCCGACAGCATCAGCACGGCCGCCTTGCTGGTCGCGTAGGCGGGCAGCGCGCGGGACGGCGTGAACGCGGCGGCGGAGGAGGTGTTGACGATATGGCCGCCCTGCCCTCGCTCCACCATCTGCTCGGCGAAGAGCCGCGAGCCGTGGAGGACGCCCCACAGGTTGACGTCCAGGACTTTGCGCCAGTCGTCGGCGCTGTGCTCCAGGAACGGGCCGGCCATCCCGATCCCGGCGTTATTGACCACGACGTCCGGCACGCCGTGCTCGTGCATGACCGCCTTGGCGAAGTCCTCCATCGCGCCGCGGTCGGACACGTCCACCTGGAAGGCGTGTGCCGCGGGGCCGAGGAGGCCGGCGAGTTCGGCGGTGCGCTCGGCGGAGGCCCGGTCGATGTCGGCGGCGACCACCTCGGCGCCGCGTTCGGCGAAGGCCAGCGCGGTCGCGCGGCCGATCCCGCTGCCCGCGCCCGTGACGACGACGAGGGAGCCGTCGAAGGACCGCCGGCCCCCGGCCACCCTGGCCCGCCTGAGCGCGCGCGACTCGGCGGCGCCGAGCGGGCCGCCCCGCACGCCCGCGATGTGCTCGCTCACCCAGCGGGCGACGACGTCGGGGTGGCTGCGGGGCACCCAGTGCCCGGCCTTGAGCGTGCGCAGCGACAGGTTCGGGACGCGTCCGGCCAGCCCGCCTACCAGGTGCGGCGAGACGAACAGGTCCTTGGTCGGGACGATGACCTGGGTCGGGACGTCCGTTCGCCGGTCGCGCGGGCGGCGCAGCCGCTGGAGCATGTTCGCCCGGTACAGCCCGACCCCCGCCGCGGCGTCGCGCGCCATGGTCCCGGCCGGGTGGCCCTGCCGGGGCGGGACGCCCTCTCCCAGCTCCAGGGCCTTGGCGAACGGCTTCGCCATCCCGGCCCGCCACAGCAGTTCCGGCAGCACCGGCGTCTGGAAGAAGTAGATGTACCAGGAGCGGAGGCCCTGCCCGGCCGCCCGCCGCAGGTTGGACGGGGTGGGGCGCGCCAGGTTCCGCCGCGTCCAGTGCGCGACGTGGTCCAGGCACGGGCCGGAGATCGAGGTGAACGAGGCGAAGCGGTCCGGCATCGTGCAGACCGCCTCCCACGCCTGGATGGAGCCCCAGTCGTGCCCCACCAGGTGCACCTTGCGCTCGGGCGCGGTCGCGTCCAGGACGGCCTCCATGTCGGCCATCAGGTACTCGAACGTGTAGCGCCTGCTCCCGCGCGGACGGGACGAGGCGCCCGCGCCGCGCACGTCGTACCGGACGACGTGGAACCGGTCGGCGAGCCGCGCCGCCACCTCGTCCCAGACGGCGTGGGTGTCGGGGTAGCCGTGGACCAGCAGGACGGTGGGGCGCGACCGGTCGCCCTGCTCGTAGACGGCGAGGTCGACGCCGTCTCCGCGGACGCGCCGCCGCGCGACGGGTGGGGCGGGGTGTGTCATGCGGTCGTCTCCCGTCGGGCCCACCGGTGCACGTGGGGCAGGTCGTCGTCGAGCCAGTGCGCGTCGTCCTCGGTGACCACGAGGATCTCCTCGAACTTCACGCCGACGCCGCGGAACCCGATGTGGGGCTCGACCGCCCACAGCCCGGGCGTCGGGGGATGCTGGGACTGCGCGGCCCCGTTCCAGAGCGGGGAGCGCCCTTCCAGGCGCTCCTTGACCAGTTCGCGGCCGATGGTCTGGAGGAACCGTACACCGAATGGGAATCCCACGCGCTTCGGGAGGATCCCACCGATGACGCCGATCTGATGGCCGAGGACGCGCCCCGGATACACGCGGTGGCGGCTGTCGTAGCCCTGGCGCTCGATGAGCGCGTCGACCTCGGCGTAGACGTCGGCGAACGTCCGCCGTTCGCGGACGAGACGCAGGATCAGCGCCCGGTAGGCGGCCAGGTCGGCGTCGAGTCGTTCCCAGATCCTGTTCTCGCCGAGGACGCCGCCGTACCCGATGTCGGCGGAGTAGCCGTCCCGCACCGGCGCCATGTCCAGGATGTAGGGCATGCCCTCCTCCAGGCGCGTCCCGCCGGGCAGGAACTGCGTGGGCAGCCGGAAGCCGCGGAAGGCCGACCGGTCGCCGAACCAGGCGAACGGGGTGTGCAGCCAGTCGTCGACGCCGCGTGCGCGCAGCCACCGGCGCATGCGGCGGCACGCCTCGCGCTCGGTCACGCCCGGTTCGAGCGTGCCGGCGACCTCCTCGGCGCACCGGTAGCACAGGCGCTGGACGGCGCGGAATCGTTCGAGCTCCGCCGCGTCGTGCACGCGGGCGAGCGCCACTTTATTGGACACAATGTTAATAAATCGCCGATCCGCCCCCGGGTCAAGTGGCTCGCGGGGTGACGCCCGCCACCGCGGAGTGCGCGGGACCGGGGCGCGGAGCGTGCCGCGGCGCGGTCTAGTAGGGGTCGTAGCCCGCGGCCCTGGCGGCGGGCGACCGCGTGAGGTAGTCCAGCGCGCGGGGCGTGGAGCAGACCTTGGAGGGGTGGTGGTCCGGCCTGAGGTAGACGGGCGCCTCGCCGAGCAGGAGCCGGAAGACGCCGGGCACGTGGCCGAGCCGCACCGACCGCCGGTAGGAGCGGTAGACGCGCAGCGGCGTCACCCTCCGCTTGATCGTCGGGTCCTGCTTGAGCAGGTAGAGCGAGCCGCCGATCAGCGCCCAGTACAGGAAGAACAGCGACACCACCCACGCGGCGACGCGGGTCGGGTACCGGCCGCCCATGGCCGTGTAGACGTCGAAGACCACCGAGCGGTGCTCGACCTCCTCGGCGCCGTGCCAGCGCAGCAGGTCCAGCATCGTCGGGTCCACGCCGGCCTTGTCGAGCCGGTCGTTGTCCATGATCCACTGTCCGAGGACGGCGGTGTAGTGCTCGATCGAGGCGACCGCGGCCAGTTCGAAGCGCAGCCGGCGCCGCCAGGCCCGCGGATTCCGCTCCTTCAGCGCCGCCATCTGCGCGGGGCGCTCGGCGTTGCCCCGCCCCGCCGCGTCGGTGATCCTGGAGACGTCGATGCCCGCGCGCTGCAGGATCTGGTCCAGGACGCCCTGGTGGGAGCGGGCGTGCACCATCTCCTGCCCGATGAAGCCCTTGATCTCCTCCAGCAGCCGCTCGTCCCGGATGTACGGGCGGGCGTCCTTCACGCACTGGATGAACCACTTCTCGCCCTCGGGCAGGACGATGTGGAACGAGTTGATGATGTGCGTGGCGACCGGGTCGTTCGGGACCCAGTGCAGCGGGGTCCGCGACCAGTCGAAGGAGACGCGCCGCGGCTTGATCGGCGGATGGCGCTCGTCGACGGGCGCCGTGCCGCCGCTCGCCTGGGGCCTCGTCATGCGGTCCTCGCCTTCCACGCGTCCGGGCCGGCCGCGACGTGCCCCCGCGCCGCGCGTGTGCCATTGGCAGTGCAGTCAACTCCTGTGGCGCCCGTGGTTTCTTGAGACGAGGCCAACAAGTTACCGCTCGGTTTTCGGCCCGGCGTGACAAGTGGCGCCGCTCAGGGGCCGATACGCTCCGCACCCGTGTAGACGTTCATGGTCTCGCCGCGCAGGAAGCCGACGAGCGTCATCCCCGCGTCCTCGGCGAGGTCCACGGCCAGCGAGGACGGCGCCGACACCGCCGCGAGGACCGGGACGCCGGCCGTCATCGCCTTCTGCGTCAGCTCGAACGACGCGCGCCCGCTCACCATGAGGACCGTCCCGGTCAGCGGCAGCCGCCCCTGCCGCAGGGCCCACCCGATCACCTTGTCGACGGCGTTGTGGCGGCCGACGTCCTCGCGCAGGGCGAGGAGCCCGCCCTCGGCGTCGAAGAGCCCGGCGGCGTGCAGGCCGCCCGTCCGGTCGAACACCCGCTGCGCCGCGCGCAGCCGCTCCGGCATGGCCGCCAGCACGTCCGGGGTGAGCCGCACCGGGTCGCCGGCCACCTCGTAGGGCCGGTCGGCGCGCAGCGCCTCGATGCTCGACTTGCCGCACACCCCGCAGGCGCTGGTGGTGGTGAACGCCCGCGTCATGGAGTCGTCCGGCGGCGGCACGCCGGGGGAGAGCGCGACGTCCAGGGTGTTCTGCTCCGCGGTGTCGGCGCAGTACCGCATCGCCGCGATGTCGCCGGCCCGCCCGACCACGCCCTCGGCCGCCAGGAACCCGGCGACCAGGTCGAAGTCGTGCCCCGGCGTGCGCATCGTGATCGTCAGCGGTTTGCCGGCGACGCGGATCTCCAGCGGCTCCTCCGCCGCGAGCGTGTCGGGCCTGCGCACCCGGGCCCCGGACGCGCTCAGCCGAAGCACGGGCCTGCGTACGGTGATCCGCCCCATGACCGTTGACGGTACCCCGGGAACCGGCCCGAAACGAAGCCCTGGCGGGCGCGGCCGCCGCGCGGGCTAGTCGGGCACCCCGCGGGGGCGGGGCGCCCGCCACCCCTGGCGCATCGCGAGGACGCGCAACCCGAACGCCAGGGCGGCGGCGCCGGCCGTGACGGCGCCGCCGTGCAGGCCCGCGCTCTCGGCGCCCGCGGTCACGGCCGCCCCGAGCAGCGCGGGCACCGCGTACAGCTGCCGGTCGTACAGCACCGCCGGGATGCGGCCCGCCAGCACGTCCCGCAGGATGCCGCCGCCCACCGCCGTCACGATGCCGAGCAGCACCGCGTGCACCGGCGAGAGCCCGTACTCCAGCGCCTTGACCGTCCCCGTCGCGCAGAACAGCCCGAGTCCGGCCGCGTCGAACAGCAGCACCGCCGGCAGCAGCCGCGTCACCTGCGGATGCCAGAAGAACACCAGCGCCGACGCCGCCATCGGGACCAGCACGTACCCGAGGTCGGTGAACGCCGCCGGGGGGACGGCCCCGATGATCAGGTCGCGCAGGATCCCGCCGCCGAGCGCGGTGATCTCGGCCAGCACCACCATGCCGACGACGTCGAGCCGCTGCCGGACGGCCGCGAGCGCCCCCGACACGGCGAACACGAAGATCCCGGCGAGGTCCAGCAGCCACGCGGCCCCGTGGCCGCTCACCTACGGCGGTCCGTCCGGTCGATGTTCCAGTTGGCGACCACCACCGCGAACGGCGGGATCACGAGCGCCGCCACCGTCATCGCGATCGCGGCCGGGTGCGAGTACAGCCGGACCACCGCCCAGGCCAGCACGAACAGCGTGAGGCAGGTGCCCATCATGATCCCGTAGGCCAGCTTGCGACGCCTCATGCCCTCACGTTACGTCGCGCCCGCACGCCGCGGCGCGGGGCGGGTGGCGGAGGCGTACGGGAATCGAACCCGCCGTCCCGAGATCCTCGGGACCGTCGGCTTTGAAGGCCGGGGAGGCCACCAGGCGCTCACACGCCTCCGGCGGTGATCTTAGCCGGTGTAGAGGCCGTCGATGTCGGCGGCGTACTTGGTGTGCACGACGCGGCGCTTCAGCTTGAGGGTCGGGGTGAGCTCCTCGCTCTCGGCGGTCCACTCGGCGGTGAGCAGGCGCCACCGCTTGACCTGCTGGACGCGGGCGAGCCGGGCGTTGGCGTCCTCGACGGCCCGGGCGACCTCCTCCAGGACGAGGGGGTGGTCGGCGAGGGCGGTCAGGTCGGTGGTGTCGACGCCGTGGGCGGCCGCCCAGACGGGCGCGACCTCGCCGTCGAGGGTGATGAGCGCGACGACGTAGGGGCGGCGGTCGCCGAAGGCGAGGGCCTGGCCGATGAGCGGGTGCTCCTTGAGGCGGTTCTCCACCAGAGAGGGGGAGATGTTCTCGCCGCCGGCGGTGATGATCAGTTCCTTCTTGCGGTCGACGACGGTGAGGAACCCGTCCGCGTCCAGGCGGCCGATGTCGCCGGTGTGCACCCAGCCGTCGGCGTCGATGAGGTCGGCGGTGGCGTCGGGGCGGTTCAGGTAGCCGGGGGTGCAGGTGGCGCCGCGGACGAGGATCTCGCCGTCGTCGGCGAGCCTGAGCTCGACGCCGGGGAACGGGCGGCCGACGGTGCCGAGCTTGAAGGAGTCGGCGAGGTTGGCGGTGACGGCGCCGGTCGTCTCCGTCATCCCGTAGGCGTCGAAGATCTTCAGGCCGAGCCCGGCGAAGAACCGGGCCACCTCGACGGGCAGCGGCGCGGCGGCGCTGGAGGCCTGGCGGACGCGGTCCAGGCCGAGCAGCGCGCGCATGGGGGTGAGGACGGCCCGGTCGGCCCGCTCGAAGGCCTCGGCGATCCGCGGGGTGAGGGTGTTGCCGTGCTCCTGCGCCGTGACGTACGCGCGGCCGGCGTCCAGGGCGGCGGCGACGGCCCGCTTCCTCGCCTCGTCCTGCTCGGCCGACAGCACCGCCTGGATGCCGCCCATGATCTTCTCCCAGACGCGCGGGACGCCGAAGAAGGAGTGCGGCCGCACCTCGCCGAGGATCGTCGTCAGCTGGGCCGGGTCGGGGCAGAAGTGGACGTGGGAGGCCAGCCGGACCGGCAGGTAGTAGCTCAGCACCCGGTCGGCGATGTGCGCGAACGGCAGGTAGGAGATGCCGGCGGGGTGCTCGGGCAGGACGGAGCTGCGCTCGACCATCTCCGCCTCGTGCAGCGCCATCGAGTGCGTGATCAGGACGCCCTTGGGGTCGCCGGTGGTACCGGAGGTGTACAGCAGCGTGGCGGTGTCCCCGGGCCCGACCGCCTGCCAGCGCCGGTCGATGGCGAGCGGGTCGGCGGCCAGCTCGCGGCGGCCGAGCTCGGTGAAGGCCTCCCAGCTGAGGAAGCGGTCGCCGGGCGGGCAGGCGGCGGAGTCCACCACGATGATCTTGCGCAGGTCCGGGAGGCGGTCCAGGACGGGCAGCCAGCGGCCGAGCTGGTCCGTGCCGTCCAGCACGGCGTACCTGGCCGAGCAGTCCCCGGCGACGAACGCGACCTGGTCGGGTGCGAGCGTCGCGTACACCGTGGTGGGAACGCCGCCGGCGTGCACGGCGCCGAGGTCGGCCAGCACGTGCTCGGACCGGTTCGGCATCATCAGCGCGACGACGTCGCCGGCCTCCAGGCCGAGGGCGGCGAACCCCGCGGCCGTCTCCAGCGCGCGGGTCCGCGTGTCCGCCCAGGTGAGCGTGCTCCACTCGCCGCCGGTCCGGTCGGAGTAGGCCGGCCTTCCGCCGTGCCGTGCGGCGGTCGCGGCGAGGGCGGTGCAGATCGTCTGCCCCGCGACGGCCCGGTCGAGGTCGGCCCGCTGTTCCTGGATCCCCATGTCGCCCCTCGTGGTCGGTGACCGAAGTAAGTGAAGACTTGCAGGAAGGAGATCGCATCACGCCGAACCGAGTTCGGACAAGGGGTTCGGGGGTTTTCGGCGCTGGTCGCGGGCCCGTTCGGCGGTCGGTGACCGGACGCGTACCGTCCGTTTGTTGATCATTTGAAGTAGTTGTGCGTTAAATTCAGCGGTGACCCGACTCGCCCCCGTGGCCCGCCTGACGCAGTACGCGCGCGGCGGCGGCTCTAGCAAAATTCCGCCCGGGGAGCTGGAGCGGGTCACGGCCGGTCTCACCGGCGGGGACGACGCCCTCCTCGTCGGCGGCCCCGACGGCGACGGCGCCGCCGTGCTGCGCCTCGACGGCGGCCGGGCCGTGGTCTCCACCGCCGACTTCCGCACCCCCGTCGTCGACGACGCCTACGACTGGGGGCGGATCGCCGCCGCCAGCGCGCTCTCCGACGTCTACGCCGTCGGGGGCGTGCCGCTGATGGCCCTGAACCTGCTCGGCTGGCCCGCCGACGCGCTGCCCGCCGAACTGGCCCGCGAGGTGCTGCGCGGCGGGCGGGACATGGCGGCCCTGGCCGGCGTCGCGATCGCCGGCGGGCACAGCATCGAGGACCCCGAGCCGAAGTACGGCCTCGCGGTCACCGGCACCGCCGACCCGGACCGCCTGCTGCGGCTGGACGCGGGCCGTCCCGGCGTCCCGCTCACGCTGACCAAGCCGCTCGGGGTCGGCGCGCTCAACGCCCGGCACCGGGCGACCGGGGAGGTGTTCCCGCACGCGGTCGCGGCCATGACGGAGCTGAACGCGGCGGCGGGCCTGGCCGCCCTCGAGCGCGGCGCCGCGTGCGCCGCCGCCGTCTCCGGCTTCGGGCTGCTCGGCCACCTGTACAAGCTGGCGCGGGCGAGCGGCGTCACGGCCGTCGTGGACGCCTCCGCCGTCCCCTGCCTCGACGGCGCGCGCGCCGCCGTGCGGGACGGGTTCGTGCCCGGCGGCACCCGCCGCAACCTCGCGTGGGTGTCGCCGCACACCCTCTTCCGCCGGATCGCCGAGGAGGAGCGGCTGCTGCTCGCCGACGCCCAGACCTCCGGCGGGCTGCTGGTCGCGGGGGAGATCCCGGGCGCGCCGGTCGTCGGGGAGCTCGTCGGCCGGGGGCGGCACACCCTCGTCGTCCGCTAGCGCCGCCCGGCCGTCCGCCGCCCGTGTCGCCGATCGGAGGGGCGGGTAGGTTCCCGGCACGGCCTCATCGGGGGCGGGGGAGGCGAGGCATGACCATCGGCGGACTCGTGGCCGCCGTCGTCCTGGGCGCCGCCATCGGTGTCCTGGGCAGGGTCGCCGTGCCGGGCCGCGAGAACATGCCGGCGTGGCTGCTGGTGGCGGTCGGGGTCGTCGCGGCGTTCGGCGGCACGGGCCTGGTCCACCTGTCCAGCCTCGGCGACGGCGGCTGGAACCTGTGGGAGGCGCTCTTCCAGATCTTCCTCTCGGTGGTCGCCGTCGTCCTGGTCGCGGCGTTCTGGCCGAAGCGGACCGGCCGCGACCCGTGACGCTCGCCCGCGGCGGCCTCTACTCCCGGCGCAGCACGGGGCGCAGGCCGTCCAGCACCTCCGGGTCCTCGATGGTGGACGGGACGGTCACCTCCTGCCCGTCGGCGATGCCCCGCATGACGCCTCGCAGGATCTTGCCCGACCGCGTCTTCGGCAGCGCGGGCACGACCGAGATCTCCCTGAGCGCGGCGACGGGCCCGATCTGCTCGCGCACCATCGCGACCAGTTCGGCGCACACCTCGCCCGGCTCGGCCAGGATGCCGCTCTTGAGCACGACCAGCCCGCGCGGCACCTGCCCCTTGAGCGCGTCCTGGACGCCGATGACGGCGCACTCGGCGACGGCCGGGTGGGAGGAGATGACCTCCTCCATCGTCCCGGTGGACAGCCGGTGCCCGGCCACGTTGATGACGTCGTCGGTGCGGCCCATCACCCAGACGTAGCCGTCCTCGTCGATGTGCCCGCCGTCGCCGGTCAGGTAGTGGCCGGGGAACTTCGTCAGGTACGACTCGACGAAGCGCTCGTCGTCCTGCCACAGCGTGGGCAGCGTGCCCGGCGGCAGCGGCAGCCGGATCGCGATGTCGCCGTCGGCGCCGGGCGGGACGGGCGAGCCGTCCGGGCCGAGGACCCGCACGTCGTACCCGGGCACCGGCACCGACGGCGACCCCGCCTTGACCGGCATCGGCTCCAGCCCGCGCAGGTTCGCCACGATCGGCCAGCCGGTCTCGGTCTGCCACCAGTGGTCGATCACCGGGCGGTCCAGGACGCGCGAGGCCCAGCGGTAGGTGTCGGGGTCGAGGCGCTCGCCGGCGAGGAACAGCGTCTCCAGGGCCGACAGGTCGTGCCCGGCGAGCAGCGCGCCCTCGGGGTCCTCCTTCTTGACGGCCCGGATCGCGGTCGGCGCGGTGAACAGCGCCTTCACCCGGTGCTGCGCGGCCACCCGCCAGAACGCGCCCGCGTCCGGCGTCCCGACCGGCTTGCCCTCGTACAGCACGGTCGTGCAGCCGCTGAGCAGCGGCGCGTACACGATGTAGGAGTGCCCGACGACCCAGCCGACGTCGGAGGCCGCCCAGAACACGTCGCCCCGCCCCACGCCGAACACGTTCTCCATCGACCAGCGCAGCGCCACCGCGTGCCCGCCGTTGTCGCGCACGACGCCCTTCGGCCGCCCGGTCGTGCCGGAGGTGTAGAGGATGTAGAGCGGGTCGGTGGCGGCGACGGGGACGCACCCGGCGGGTTCGGCGGCCGCGACGGCCTCGTCCCACTCCACGTCCCGCGGCCGGACGAGGTCGGCGTGGAGCTGCTCGCGCTGCCGGATCACGCACCGCTCGACCTTGTGCCGGGCCAGCTCCAGCGCCCGGTCCAGCAGCGGCTTGTAGGGGACCACCCGGCCCGCCTCGATCCCGCAGGACGCCGACACGACCGCCTTCGGGCGGGCGTCGTCGATGCGCACCGCCAGCTCCCGCGCCGCGAACCCGCCGAAGACCACCGAGTGCACGGCGCCGAGCCGCGCGCACGCCAGCATCGCGATGACCGCCTCGGGCACCATGGGCAGGTAGATGACCACGCGGTCGCCGCGGTCGACGCCCAGCGCGCGCAGCGCCCCGGCGAACCGCGCGACATGGCCGGTCAGCTCCCGGTAGGAGTAGGTCCGCACGGTCCCGGTGACCGGGCTGTCGTAGATCAGCGCGGCCTGGTCGCCGCGGCCTTCCTCGACGTGCCGGTCCAGCGCGTTGTCGCAGGTGTTGAGCTCACCGCCGGTGAACCACCGGTAGAAGGGCGGCGCCCCGTCGTCCAGCACCCGGTCCGGCGGGACGAGCCACCGCACGTCCCGTGCCGCCAGCCCCCAGAAGCGGGTCGGATCGGCGATGCTGCGTTCGTACGCGGCCGCGTAGGCGCCCATGTCGTCCTCCCGGTGACGGGTCCTGGCCCGGATCTGCGCGGAGGCCCGGACCGGCGTCGCCGCGATTCGGGCCGCACCCCTATAGGGCATGGCGCGGGGCCGGTTCGTCAAGGGCCCGCGCCGCCGGGCGGGGTCTACCCGGGGTGGCGCAGGGCGTGCGCGACGGCGATGAGGGCGGCCAGCGCCGCCCCTGCGGAGACCACCCAGAAGCACAGCTCGTAGGCGCCGAGGGAGGGGACGCCGGCGCCCGCGGCCCGTCCGGCCAGGATCGACGCCGTGACGGCGCCCGCGACGCTGCCGCCCGTGGTGCGGACGAGCGAGTTGATGCCGCTGGCGATCCCGCTCTGGTCCATCGGGACGTGCCGGACGGCGAGCGTGCCGAGCGCGGCGTAGGCGATCCCGAACCCGACGCCCTGGAGGGCGCTGAACGCGAGCATGTCGTACACGTGCGCGTTCGACACCGCGAGCCACGCGTAGCAGAGCCCGGCGAAAGCCGACCCGATCGCGAGGGTGTACGCGGGGCCGAGGCGCCCCGCGAGCCGCCCGGCCATCGCTGAGAACACCAGCATCGTCACGGTGCTCGGCAGCATGTAGAGCCCGACGTCCAGCACCGAGCCGCCGAGCCCGTACCCGACCTCCTCCGGCCGCGCCTGGACGAAGCCGGCGATCAGCGTGAAGGCGGCGAACATCGAGAAGCCGAGCAGCGCCGAGACGACGTTGGCCGACAGGGACCGGGGGCCGACCAGCAGGCCCAGCCGCACCAGCGGCGCGCGGACCCGCAGCTCGACCGCCGTCCAGACCGCGCACAGCGCGGCCGCGGCGCCGAACAGCCCCAGCACCCCGCCGGACGTCCAGCCCCACGCGTTGCCCTGGCTGATGCCGAGCAGCAGGCAGACCAGCCAGCAGGCGAGCAGGGCCGCGCCCGGCAGGTCCGGCCGGCCGCCGGCGCGGACGCCGACGTCGCGCGGCGTCGCGGCGAACCGCAACAGCCCCGGCCCCCCCAGCGGCGGGGCGATGCGGAACCACCGGGGGTGGCTGCCGGTGGGGGTGGCGATCAGCGCGGGCACGCAAATTCCGGCGCT
>NZ_JBEUPA010000084.1:0-34841 GCF_040492065.1 Actinomadura sp. NPDC000929
CAACAACCCGCGCCCCACCCGGCGTTGGGGCCTGCACCCGCCCAGCGTCGAAATTAAACTCTACTATAGCCCGGCGCGCCTCCGCCCCGGCCCGCCCCCCCCCCCCGCCCGAGGCTCAGCCGTCGTGACGGCCGGCCCTCGCGTCATGCGGGGGTCGCCCCCCGGCGGCTAACCCTCCAGGTCGACGCGGCGGCCCATGTCGGCGCCCACCTCGCGGCTGATGGCGTCGACGAGCTGGGGCGCGATGGCCGAGTCGACGGTGAGCGCGATGAGCGCCTTGCCGCCCTTGGCGTCACGGCCGACCTGCATGCCGGCGATGTTGACCTGCTCGTCGCCGAGCAGCTTGCCGACGGCGCCGACGATGCCGGGGCGGTCGACGTAGGAGAAGAACGCCATGTGCTCGGTCGGGACGAGCTCCATGTTGTAGCCGTTGATCTCGATGATCCGCTCGGCGTGCTTGGGGCCGGTGAGGGTGCCCGACACCGACACGACGGAGCCGTCGGACATGGTGCCGCGCACCTGCACGACGTTGCGCCAGTCGGGGCTGTCCTCGCTGGTGGTGAGGGTGACCTCGACGCCGCGGTCGCGGGCCAGCAGCGGCGCGTTGACGAAGGTCACGGCCTCCTCGATGACGTCCACGAAGACGCCCTTGAGCGCGGCCAGCTCCAGGACCTTGACGTCGTGCTCGGCGATCTCGCCGCGGACCACCACGTCCAGCCGGACGGGGACGCCGCCGGCGAGGGCGGTGAAGATGCGGCCGAGCTTCTCGGCGAGCGGCAGGCCGGGCTTGACGTCCTCGGCGACGGCGCCGCCCTGCACGTTCACCGCGTCCGGGACGAACTCGCCGGACAGCGCGAGCTTCACGGAGCGGGCGACCTGGGTGCCCGCCTTCTCCTGCGCCTCGTGGGTGCTGGCGCCGAGGTGCGGGGTGACGACGACGCTGTCATGGTGGAACAGCGGGCTCTCGGTGCACGGCTCGGTGCTGAACACGTCGATGCCGGCGCCGGCGACGCGGCCGTCCTTGAGCGCGAGGTCGAGGGCCGCCTCGTCGACGATGCCGCCGCGGGCGGCGTTGACGATGCGGACGGACGGCTTGACCTGCTGGAGCTCGCGGTCGCCGATGAGGCCGAGGGTCTCGGGCGTCTTCGGCAGGTGGACGGTGATGAAGTCGCTCTCGCGGAGCAGCTCGTCGAGCGTGACGAGCTTCACGCCGAGCTGCGCGGCGCGGGCGGCCTGGACGTAGGGGTCGAAGGCGATGACGTTCATGTCGAACGCGGCGAGGCGCTGGGCGACGAGGACGCCGATGCGGCCGAGGCCGAGCACGCCGACGGTCTTGCCCTGGAGCTCGACGCCGGTGTACTTGGAGCGCTTCCACTCGCCCTGCTTGAGCGCGGAGTGGCCCTGCGGCACGTTCCGGGCGGTGGCCAGGAGCAGCGCGATCGCGTGCTCGGCGGCGGTGACGATGTTGGACGTGGGCGCGTTGACGACCATCACGCCGGCCTTGGTGGCGGCCTCCACGTCGACGTTGTCGAGGCCGACGCCGGCCCGGGCGACGACCCGGAGCCTCTTGGCGTGCCGGAACACCTCGGCGGTGACCTTGGTGGCGCTGCGGACGATCAGGGCGTCCACGTCGGCGACGGCGGGCAGCAGTTGTTCTTTGTCGCTGCCGTCGACGTGGCGGACGTCGTAGTCGGCCTCCAGGACGGCGATGCCGGCCGGGGAGAGTTCTTCTGCGACGAGGACGACGGGCTTGCTCAAGTGGAAACAGTCCTTCGAGAAAAGTAGGTGTTCGTGTGCTGTGCAGGTGAAGTCGCGAGTCACCTCGTCGTGCCCTCGCCCCCTCCGGTGAGTCTATAACCCGGGGGCGGCGGGGGTTCGCGGCAGGGAAAGACCCGTCAGTAACTCCTGTTCGTCCTGCGTTGTAATGATTCGTCAGGCGGCGTTCGGCTCCGGCACGGAGGCGAGCACGGACGCGACCCGCTCGGCGTCGCCGACGTGCACGTGCGGGACGTCCACGAACACCCGCAGCGGCCCGGGCGGCAGCCCCAGCTCGTCGGCGACCTGGACCTGCACCTCGCGGAGCGGGATGTAGGCCAGGTAGGCGCGGTGGACGTTCTGCGACCGGAACATCGCCGTCATGATCAGACGGTAGCCGCGAATGCGGAACGACAGCGCGGTGAGCGCCGGCAGCCCGTCGGCCGGCTCCCCCGGGATCGTGAGCGAGATCCAGGCGCTGGTGGTCCACGGCCTCGCGCGCAGCAGGTCCACCACCCACCGGATCTGGTCGTGGCCCTGCAGGTCGTGCAGCCGCGGCCAGAACCGCCCGCGGACGACCCGGCGGGTGCGCTCCTGCGCCCGGCGGACCAGGCGCGCCCGGTCGCCGTACTCGCGCAGGATCGGGTCCTCCCAGCTCAGCGAGCAGATCTCGAACAGCAGCGGCGGCCCCTCGATGATGGGCCCGCCGTCCTCCAGCCCCGCCTCCCCGGCCGCCCACACGTGCCGCAGGACGCCGATCCACGCCCGCCCGCACGTCTCGAAGCGCCGGACGTCCCGGTCCTCCCGCCCCGGCATGTCCTCCCGCCCCGGCATGTCACGGCTCCCCGCCGTGACCGGTTCCCCGGCCCGCCGCGCGGATCGTCGGGGATTCGCCTGCCCGTCGCATTGCCCGCCGGACGAGAAATTCCGGGCCACCGCCCACCGGTGCCCTCGCCTCGCCGCCGTTCAGCCTCACACCGCTCATGTACACGCCCCAAGGCCCGCTCCGGCCGAGGTCACGGGGTGTTCGCGCAGGCTCTCCTCCCGCGCCGGCCCCGGCCGTAACGGCTTTCTTCAAGTATCTGGCAAAGTACCCAGAAAGGGTAGGGATGATTGGCCGGGAGGCGCCTTCACTCGAATTCTTACCCGTGCGACGATGATCGGTCATCGGACAATCTGTCCAAAAGCCGCGTTTCGCCTTACCAGGCGTTCGCCTTACCGGGGACCCGCCCGCCGGGCCCCGCCTCACCAGGGATCGGGGACGTCCTTGTGCAGGACGACGTAGCCCTCTCTCTGGAAGACCTCCCGGTACCCCTCCGCCTTGAGCCCCTCGACCCGCCGCCGCTGCTCGGCGGGCGAGGCGAAGGGGAACTCCAGCCGCTCCACCTGGGCGATCACCCAGGGCGCGCCGTGCGAGCGGTCGTCCCACAGCAGCACGCGGGCGCGGGACGTCAGCGCCGGGCCGAGGCCGTTCGCGGCCTCGACGAGCGCGCCGTCCGGGATGCGTTCGACGGCCGCGGACGCGGCCCGGACCCGCTCGTTCGGCCGCCACAGCGCGGGGTCGGCCAAATGGCGATAGGCGAAGAACGGCGCGAAAGCGACCGTGACCGCGAGGATTCCCGCCATCGGCGCGGCGGACGGCAGACGTCCCGGCGCGCCTCGCGCGAATCGGGCCCGTCCGCGCAGCCGGGCCGCGCCGTCAGCGGCCGCCAGGACGAGCACGGCGACGATGAACGCGTTGTAGTGGTAGTGGGGCTCCCACCAATTGCTGAACCGGCTGGCGAGCATCCGCTCGGCGAGCAGCGGGACGGCGGTGAGGGTCAGCGGTGACGCCAGCGGCAGCAGGAGCAGCGGGAGCAGCACCAGAGCCATCGTGAGGAGCTTCTGCGGCGGGTCGCCGAGGACGCGGAGGACGTCCCAGGGATGGGTGACGGCGTGCACCGCGGCGTGGGGAAGGTCGGGACCGAGCGCCCCGTACGCCCAGTAGTAGTCGTTGTCCCCGCCGAACGCCGCGACGGCCACCCGCGAGCAGGCCCAGGTCGCGGCGACCCCCGCCGCGACGTAGGCCAGGCCCGCCCGCCGGTCGCCCGGCGGCAGGAGTCCGCGCAGGTCGCCCAGGCCACGCAAACTGCGCCGGCTCTGTCGCCCGCGCCCGGTGGGACGGGTGAGCAGGTAGAGGCCGAAGCCCGCGAGCAGCAGCCCCATGTCCTCCTTCACCAGGAGCAGGGCGAACGCGGCGGCCACCGCCTGGAGCCGCCGTCCCGCGTCGTGCCGCTCGACCATCAGCGCCGACAGCAGCGGCACGAAGGCGACCTCGTGGAAGTCGAAGGCGAGCGCCTCGGCGATCGGCCAGGACAGCGCGTAGGCGCCCGCGGCGCAGTAGGCGGCGCGGGCGCCGAGCCTGCGCTCGGTGTACCGCCAGATCGGCGGGATCGCGAGTGCGAGCAGGACGGCCTGGGCGACCAGCAGGGTCGCGGGTCCGTCGTGGATCCAGTAGAGCGGCGCGAGCAGGGCGAGGAGGGGCGAGAAGTGGTCGCCGAGGATCGAGAAGTCCGGGCCGAAGTCGTTGTGGACGCCCTTGACGATGGCGACCGGCAGGCCGAACCGGCTGTAGGAGCGGATCGCCTGGTCGAAGATCACCAGGTCGTAGCTGCCCGTCCGGAAGGCGCGCAGCCGCATCAGCGAGTACGTCCCGTACAGCAGCGCGCTCGCCGCTACCAGCGCCGCCAGGGCGGCGCGCCGGCGGCGGGCGCCCCCGCGGCCCGCGGAGGAGCCGCCCGCCGGTCCCTGCACCGCCACCGCCTCGACCACGCGCCGGACGCTATCACCAGCGCCGGCGCGTGGTTGAGGGGCCCCGGGCGTCCCTACCCGGCTGTGCGCCGGACCGCGGGGAGGCGGCCGCCGGTCACCGCGCCGGCGACGAGCGCCGCGACGAGCGGGACGCCGATCGCCATCGCGATCAGGAGCAGCCACGGGATGTCGACGATCGTGCCGTGCGGGGCGGCGCCGGTCTCCTCCAGGCTGTCGGTGAGCGGGCGCGTCACCGCGAGGCCGGGGACGAGCCCGCCGGCGATGCCGAGCCAGCAGCCGAGCCCGGCGATGAAGGCGCCCCGGCCCATCGTCAGCAGCCGGCCGGTGCGGGGCCGGGCGCCGACGGCGCGCAGGGTCGCCAGGTCGGGACGGGCGTCCGCGGCGGCGAGCCCGGTGGCGATCAGGGTGGCGCCGAGCGCCAGGGCGGCCGCGGCCCCGCCGAGCATCAGCGTGACGCGCCCGTACGACTCGGTGAAGCCCCGTTCGACGCGCACCGCGCTGTCGCTGGGGCCGAAGGTCCGCATGGTCCTGGTCAGCCGGGCCTGCTCGGCCTTGGTGACCCGGTGGTCGGCGCGGTCGATCCCGAACGCCTCCGTCCGGATGGGCAGGCCCGTCTTCCCGGCGAGCGTCTCCGCGACCTTGGGCGGGACGATGGCCGGCACGTGCGGGTCGCCCTGGGCGGCGACGGCCGGCAGGTCCTTGATCGTCGCGAGCGTGTGCTCCTTGTCGTCGTCCCAGTAGGTCACGGCGGCGCTGACCGTCCCGTGGTCGGGCGGCCGCGCCCGGAACAGGACGATCTTGCCCGCGTCCAGCGCCGAGGACACCGCGGGATCGTCGCGGCCGAGCAGCATCCGGGCCTCCCGGGGACCGCCGGCCACGACCTGCAGGACCTCGGCCTGCGGCCCGGCGCGCTTGACCGAGAGGGAGAGCGAGAGGCACTTCGCGCTGTCCCCGCCCAGGCATTCCCCCCAGGGCCCAGGGAGGGTGCGCAGCGGGACGAGGGGCACGCCCGGCAGGTCGCGCCGGACGGCGGCGGCCACGGCGCCCTCCTGCTCGGCATGCGTCACACGGATCAGCGCCGAGCCGTGGGGCAGCACCGCCTGGTACTCCACCTGCCGCTGCCGGAAGTCGCTGGCGCCCCCGATGGCCAGCGCGGTGACGCCCGCCACGGCCGCCATGATCGCGGCGACCGCGGGCGCGGTGCGGGCCCGGTTGCGGGCGCCGTCCCGGACGGCGAGGCGCAGCGGCAGCGGCAGCCTTGGCGCGAGCCGCCCGGTCGTCTCGACGATCCACGGACCGGCGAGGACCAGGCCGATGATGATCGCCACGGCGCCGAGCGCGGCGCCGAACTCGCGCAGCACCCGGACGCCCTCCAGGGATCCCGCCACGCCCGCCACGACGAGGACGCCGCCGGCGATCGGCAGGCCGCGCCGCGCCCGGCCGGGCGGTTCGCGGCGGCCGGCGAGGGCGGCGACGACGTCCATCCGGCCGGCCTGGCGCGCGGGCACTAGGGCGGCGAGCACCCCGCTGCCGGCGCCGAACAGCATCGTCACGGCGACGACGGTCCACGGCACGGTCAGCGGGCCGAGCCCGTCCGGTCCGGACCCGAGCCGCGCGACGACGGCCGCGGCGGCGATGCCGAGCCCGGCCCCGGCCAGCGCGGCGATCCCGCCGAGGAGCAGGCCGCTCGCCAGGACGACGGCGCGCAGGTGCCGGCCCGCGCCGCCCGACGCCGCGACGAGCGCGAGCTCGCGGCGCCGCCGCCGGACGTCCACCATGAACGCCGGCCCGGCGAGCAGGACGACCTCCAGCACGACCATCGCGACGATCATCGCGAGCACGGCCGACTCGGCGGCGCTCGGGGCGCCGGACTCCGCGTCGGCCCCCGCACCGGCGGTCGAGCGCAGCACGGCCAGGGCGACGACGACGCCGATCGGCAGGCCGATCATGGACAGCACGAGCGCCGTGCGGCCCTTGGCGCGCAGCGCGTCCTGGCGGGCCATGCGCAGCGCGAAGACGTAGCGGTTCACAGGTTCTCCTGAAGGAGGCTCTCGGGGCCGGTGGCACCGGGCGTGGCGTCGACGATCCGGCCGTCGCGCAGGAACACGATCCGGTCGGCCCAGGCGGCGTGCCGCGACTCGTGCGTGACCATCAGGCAGGACGCGCCCGCGTCGCAGCGGGCCCGCAGCACGCGCAGCACGTCCTCGCCGGTGTGGCTGTCGAGCGCCCCGGTCGGCTCGTCGGCCAGGACGAGCCGCCGCTCGCCGACCAGCGCGCGGGCGATCGCGACGCGCTGCTGCTGGCCGCCGGACATCTCGTCGGGGAAGCGGTCGGCCAGTTCGGCGACGCCGACCTCCGCGAGCGCCTCCCGCGCCTCGCGGCGGGCCGTGCGGGCGCGGACGCCGTCCAGCTCGCGCGGCAGCATGACGTTCTCGGCCGCGGTGAGGCTCGGGATGAGGTTGAGGTCCTGGAAGACGTAGCCGACGCCGCGGCGGCGCAGCGCGGCCCGCCCGGCCCGGCCGAGTCCGGCGAGGTCGGCGCCGTCCACCAGGATCCGGCCGGCCGTGGGATGGTCGAGCCCGCCGGCGAGCGTCAGCAGGGTCGACTTGCCGGAGCCCGAGGGGCCCATCACGGCGACGAACTCCCCCGCCGCGACGTCCAGCGTCACCTCGCGCAGCGCGTGGACGAGGGACGGGCCGGCGCCGTGGTCGCGGGACACCTCCCGCATCGCCAGCAGGCTCATCGCCGCGCCTCCTCGTCGACCGGAGCGGGCGCCTCGACCGGGGCGGGCGCGGTGGCCTCGGCGCGGGCGACGTAGGCCTCGCAGTGGTCCAGCCAGCGGACCTCGGCCTCCGCCTGGAAGATCATGGATTCCAGGACGAGCCGCCACGCGCGGTCGCCCTGGTCGGGGGGGACGGCGGGCGCGCCGGCCTTGAGGCGGGTGAGGTCCTGCAGGGTGCGCAGCGTGGCGGTGCGCTGGGTCTGGACGACGTGCGCGGTGTCGACGCCGGGCGTGGTGACGGCCATCGCCAGCTTGATCGCCAACTCGTCGCGGGGGCGGTCGGAGCGGGCGATGGGGGTGGCGAACCACCGCCGCACGTCCTCCTCCCCCGCGGGGGTGATCCGGTAGACGAACCGGCCTTCGTCGTCGGCGTCCCCGCGCGTGACGAGCTCGTCGCGTTCGAGGCGGGACAGGGTGGAGTAGACCTGGCCGATGTTGAGCGGCCAGGTGGCGCCGGTGGACGACTCGAACTCGGCGCGCAGCTGGTAGCCGTAGCGGGGCCCCTGGGACAGCAGGGCGAGCAGACCGTGACGGATGGACATGCCTACCAAGTATGCATACCGAGTATGCGGCAGGCAATACCGAGTATGCATCCGAGACGACACACCGGCCGGTTTTCACTGTGCGCGACGGGTCGGGGCCTTACCGTGACCGAAGTCCCCGGCCGATCAGGAGATGCCCCGTGACCTCGGACAGCACCATCAGCGTCCTGCGCGACGTCCTGCGCGTGTACGACCACCGCTTCCTGGCCCTGGACGGCCCCCAGCGGGAGCGGCTCCTGGAGGGCACCCGCCGCGTCCTCGGCGAGGAGGGGCTGAGCGAGGCCGCCCGCGCGGCGATGCCCGCGTCCGTTCGGCTCAGGGCGTTCTGCATCCAGCACGGCCTGCGCGACGAGCTGGAGCGGCTGATCCGGGACGAGGTCGAGGGGGCCCCGGCGGGCGCGGTCGTGGTCGGCGGCCGGATCTACGCGATGTACCCCTACCTGCGCGGCGTCTCCCGGCAGGACGCCGACATCACCACCGAGGTCGGCGTCGAGCACCGCCTGGAGGCCGTCTGCTGGCAGGGCAGGAAGGTGCGCATCCGCGGGGCCGCCGCCCTCCAGCGCGTCGAGACCGGCCGGACGTCCGTCGACGTCGTCCTGCGGGAACGCTCGTCCGGCAAGGAGCACGGCTTCGTCGCCGATCCCCGCGCGGGCCGGTCCGGAGGGTTCGAGGTCGTCGCCGACCCGGCCGCCGTGGAACCGGGGCGCTGGGACGTGCACGTCACCGCGACCGCGCTCGGCGTCACCCGCGAGGCCCGATTCGGGTCCGTGCGCGCCGAGGGGGTCAAGGCGGCGGCGCAGCGGCGGGCCGTCGGAACCAAGGACGTCACCGTCTACTTCACCAAGGGCGGCCACCTGGCCCTGCTCGTGGCCGAGGTCGCCGAGCCCACCTCACTGCGCGCCAGGATCCGCCGCCGCCTCCGCCGCTGAGCACACGGGCCCGCGCGGCGCCGCCGGGCATGCGAAGGCGCGGGGACCGCGCACCGGTCCCCGCGCCGTCACGGAACGGCTCAGTCGTTGAGCCAGCTCATCATCGGGCGCAGCTCGGCGCCCGTCTTCTCGATCGGGTGCTGCGCCAGCTCCTCGCGGTACTGCGTGAACTTCTTCTGGCCGCCCTCGAACTCGTCCACCAGCTCCTTGGCGTACTCGCCGGACTGGATCTCGCCGAGGATCTTCTTCATCGCGGCCTTGGTCTCCGGCGTGATCACGCGCGGGCCGCGGCTGTAGCCGCCGTACTCGGCGTTGTCGGACACCGACCAGTACATCTTGGACACGCCGCCCTCGTACATCAGGTCGACGATCAGCTTCATCTCGTGGAGGACCTCGAAGTAGGCGACCTCCGGCTGGTAGCCGGCCTCGGTCAGCACCTCGAACCCGGTCTTGATCAGCTCGGAGACGCCGCCGCACAGCACCGCCTGCTCGCCGAACAGGTCGGTCTCGGTCTCCTCGGTGAAGGTCGTCTTGATGCCGCCCGCGCGCAGGCCGCCGATGGCCTTGGCGTAGGACAGCGCCAGCGGCCAGGCGTTGCCGGACGCGTCCTTCTCCACGGCCACGATCACCGGCACGCCGCGCCCGGCGACGAACTGGCGGCGCACGAGGTGGCCCGGGCCCTTCGGCGCCACCATGGCCACGTCCACGCCCTCCGGCGGCTGGACGAGGTCGTAGCGGATGCTGAAGCCGTGGCCGAAGAACAGCGCGTCGCCCTCGACGAGGGCGGGCTTGATGTCCTTCTCGAAGATCTCCCGGTGGTGGTGGTCGGGGGCCAGCAGCATGATCAGGTCGGCCTCCTCGGCGGCCTCCGCCGGGGTGACCACGCGCAGGCCCTCGGCCTCCGCCTTCTCCCGGCTGGCCGACCCCTCGCGGAGCCCGACCCGCACGTCGACGCCGGAGTCGCGCAGCGAGAGCGCGTGCGCGTGCCCCTGGCTGCCGTAGCCGATGATCGCCACGTGCCGGCCCTGGATCACGCTCAGGTCGGCGGCGTCGTCGTAGAACATCTCAGCCACAGTGCTGTTGCCTTTCGTTGGTGTGGTTGGTGCCGCCCGAGGGCGGCGTGCGGGTCGCGGGTCAGGCGCTGCGCTCGATGGACCGCAGCGAGCGGTCGGTGATGGACCGGGCGCCGCGGCCGATGGCCACCATGCCCGACTGCACCAGCTCCTTGATGCCGAACGGCTCCAGGATCCTGATGAACGCGTCCAGCTTGTCGCGGTTGCCCGTCGCCTCGATCGTGACGGCGTCGGGCGCGACGTCCACCACCTTGGCGCGGAACAGCGTCACGGTCTCCAGGACCTGCGAGCGGGTCTCGGCATCGGCGCGCACCTTGACCAGCACGAGCTCGCGCTGGACGGACGCCGAGGAATCCAGCTCGACGATCTTCAGCACGTTGATCAGCTTGTTCAGCTGCTTGGTGACCTGCTCCAGCGGCAGGTCGGCGACGTTCACCACGATCGTCATCCGGGAGATCTCCGGATGCTCGGTGGTGCCGACCGCCAGGGACTCGATGTTGAAGCCGCGCCGGGAGAACAGCGCCGCGACCCGAGCCAGGATGCCGGGCTTGTTCTCCACCAGCACCGAGAGGGTGTGCAGGCTCATCGGGGTCAGTCTCCGTTCTCCCAGTCGGGCGCCATGTCCCGGGCGATCTTGATGTCGTCGTTGGCGGTGCCGGCCGCGACCATCGGCCACACCATGGCGTCCTGGTGGACGACGAAGTCGATCACGACGGGGGCGTCGTTGATCTCCATGGCCTTGGCGATGACCTCGTCGACGTCCTCGGCCTTCTCGCAGCGCAGGCCGACGCACCCGTACGCCTCGGCGAGCTTGACGAAGTCGGGGATCCGCCTGGCCGAGTGCAAGTTCGTGTTGGAGTAGCGGCCCTCGTAGAAGAGCGTCTGCCACTGCCGGACCATCCCCAGGTTGCCGTTGTTGATGACGGCGACCTTGACCGGGATGCCCTCGATCGCGCAGGTCGCGAGCTCCTGGTTCGTCATCTGGAAGCAGCCGTCGCCGTCGATCGCCCAGACCGTGGAGTCCGGCGCGCCGACCTTGGCGCCCATCGCCGCCGGGACGGAGTATCCCATCGTCCCGGCGCCTCCGGAGTTCAGGAACGCGCCCGGCCGCTCGTACTTGATGAACTGCGCGGCCCACATCTGGTGCTGCCCGACGCCCGCGACGTAGTACGCGTCCGGCCCGGCGATCTGCCCGATCCGCTCGATGACGTACTGCGGCGACAGCGAGCCGTCGTCGGGGGTGTCGTAGCCCAGCGGGTACGTCTCGCGCCAGGCGCTGAGCTGGCGCCACCAGTCGGTGTAGTCGCCCTTGCGGCCCGCCTCGTGCTCGTTCTGCAGGGCGACGACCAGGTCGGCGATCACCTCGCGGGCGTCCCCGACGATCGGGACGTCGGCGTGCCGGTTCTTGGAGATCTCCGCCGGGTCGATGTCGGCGTGCACGACCTTGGCGTGCGGTGCGAACCCGTCCAGCTTCCCGGTGACGCGGTCGTCGAACCGGGCGCCGAGCGCGACCAGCAGGTCGGCGCGCTGCAGGGCGCCGACCGCGCCGACCGTGCCGTGCATGCCCGGCATGCCCATGTTCAGCGGGTGGCTGTCGGGCAGCGCGCCCTTGGCCATCAGCGTGGTGACGACCGGCGCGCCGGTCAGCTCGGCGAGCACCTTCAGCTCGGCGGCCGCGCCCGCCTTCAGCACGCCGCCGCCGACGTACAGCACCGGGCGCCGCGCCTGGACGATCAGCCGTGCCGCCTCGCGGACCTGCTTGGAGTGCGGCCGGGTGACGGGCCGGTACCCGGGGAGCTGCAGCGCGACCGGCCACTCGAACCCGACCGTGGCCTGCAGGGCGTCCTTGGCGATGTCGACCAGGACGGGGCCGGGCCGCCCGGTGCCCGCGATGTGGAACGCCTCGGCGATGGTGCGGCCGATGTCCTCGGCCTGGGTCACCAGGAAGTTGTGCTTGGTGATCGGCATCGTGATGCCGGCGATGTCGGCCTCCTGGAAGCCGTCGGTGCCGATCAGCGAGGACGCGACCTGCCCCGTGATCGCCACGATCGGCACCGAGTCCATGTAGGCGTCGGAGATCGCCGTGACGAGGTTCGTCGCGCCCGGCCCGCTGGTGGCCATGCAGACGCCCACCTTGCCGGTCACCATCGCGTAGCCCTGGGCGGCGTGGCCGGCGCCCTGCTCGTGCCGGACGAGGATGTGGCGCAGCTTCCTGGAGTCGAACAGCGGGTCGTACGCCGGGAGGATCGCGCCACCCGGAATCCCGAACACGGTGTCGACGCCGACGTTCTCCAGGGCGCGGACCAGCGCCTGGGCTCCCGTCATCTGTTCGATCGTCATGATTCTGCGGTTCCTTGGGGAGTGAGTCTTGGCTCGCCGGGCAACAAAAAACCCCCGCCGCCGTGGAGCGGTCGAGGGGAGGCGCGCAGGACGGAAAGCTTGGTCAGCCTGCGCGCCGACCAAGTACTACGAGGATGGTGGAGGTGCTCTGCACGTGCCCACTTTCGCCGATGTCCGGCCAACGGTCAAATCCTTGGACGCATTGTCTCATATGTCGAGACGGAGTGTCGTCCGGCAGGGGCGCCTCCCGGCATGACCGCCCCGCGCACCGCGGTCACCCCGGCAGCGGGAGCGGGACGTCGCCCGGACGGGCCTTGCCCGCGAGGTTCGTCCGCACCAGCGACTCGACCCGCTGCGCCGCCATCGGCCGCGCCACGAGGAACCCCTGGCCGCGCGGGCACCCCATCTCCCGCAGCAGCTCCAGCTGCTCGGGCCGCTCGATGCCCTCCGCCACCACGGTCAGCCCGAGGTCGCTGCCGAGCCGCACGATTGTCCGGGTGAGCAGCGTCAGGGTCTCGTCCGAACCGAGCCCCGCCACGAACGACGGATCGATCTTGATGATGTCGACCGGGAGCTGCCCGAGGTAGGCCAGCGAGGCGTACCCGGTGCCGAAGTCGTCGATCGCGAGCCGGACGCCGAGGTCGCGCAGCTGGGACAGGCGCTCGACGTTCTGGTCGGCGTCCTCGACGAGGACCTCCTCGCGCACCTCCAGCGTGAGCGCCTGCGGCGGCAGCCCCGTCTCCGCCAGCGCCGCCGCGACCGACTCCACGAACCGGGGCGCGGCGATCTGCCGGGCGGTGAAGTTCACCGACAGGCCCACGTCCCACGAGTCGCCGCGCCAGCGGGCGACCTCCCGGCACGCCTCCCGCAGCATCCAGTCGCCGAGCGGGATCATCAGCCCGGACTCCTCGGCCAGGCCGATGAACTCCTCCGGCGGCACCGCCTCGCTCCCCCGGCGCCAGCGCAGCAGCGCCTCCACGCCGGTCACGCGGGACGTGGCCAGGTCGACGACCGGCTGGAACTCCACGGAGAACTGCTCCTCGGCGAGCGCCGCCTGCAGGTCGCTGCCGAGCTCCAGCCGCCGGACGACGTCGGCGTGCATGTGCGGCGCGTACACCTCGACGCGCCCGCCGCCGAGCTCCTTCGCGCGGGCCATCGCGAGGTCGCCGTTGCGGATCAGTTCGGCGGCGCTGCGGCGGAGCCTGCGCCCCGCGTCCGATCCGCCGCCGTTCGGCTGCTCCGCGTCGGCGGCGAAGGCGATGCCGACACTCGCCGTCAGCACGATGTGCTTGTTGCCGACCTGGTATGGGTCGACCGAAAGCACGCGAAGGAGCCGACCGGCCAGTTCGACTGTGGCGCGCGTCTCACGGTCGTCCGGCGGGAGCTGCACCAGGACCGCGAACTCGTCGCCGCCCCACCGCGCCACCGTGTCGTCGGCCTGGACGTTCGCGCGCAGCCGCCGGGCCGCCTGCGCGAGCACCTGGTCGCCGGCCGCGTGGCCGTCGGAGTCGTTCACGGCGGTGAACCCGTCGATGTCGACGAACACGACCGCGGCCTTGCCGCCGGACGCCTGCCGCGACAGCACCTCCCGCGTGCGCTCCTCGAAGTACGACCGGTTCGGCAGGCCCGTCAGGCCGTCGTGGAAGGTCAGATGGGCGACCTGCCGTTGCAGCGCCGCCCGCTCGCTCAGGTCGCGGGTGGTGACCAGCAGCCGGGACGGCGCCCCGCCCGACCCCTTGTAGCGGGAGATCGTGGACTCCGTCGGCAGCCATGTCCCGTCGGCCGCGCGCAGCCGGCACGACACGCGCAGCGCGTCCTGCGGCCCCACGTCGGACGGCTCGTCCAGGAACTCGGTGAACACCTGCTGGACGCGCGGCAGGTCCTCCGGGTGGATGATCTCGTTCAGCGGGCGGCCGAGCAGCTCGTCCTGGGTGTAGCGGTAGGTCCGCAGGGCGCCCGCGCTGGCGTGCCGGACGGTGGCGTCGAGGTCGCAGATGAGCACCGCGTCGTCGATGCTCTCCGACAGGGCCCGGAAGTGCTCCTCGCCGGTGTCCACGGCCCGGCGCAGCGCCTCGTTCTCCCGCAGCAGCGCCGCCAGGCGCGCGATCAGCACCAGCGCGGCCGAGCCAGCGGCGATCGAGATCGCCGGCTCCAGGCCGTCGTTGCCGGCGATCGAGTGGCCCGCGATGAACAGCGCGGCCGCGGCGGCCACCGCGGCGGGCGCGAGACCGGGGCCGATCATGCGGCCGCACTCCTCGGCGGGCGCCGCGACGTCCTCGGGGATGTCGTCGACGGGCAGCTCCGGCTCGGCGGCCGGGCCCGTCCACGGCACCAGCAGCAGGAGCAGCAGCCCCGCCAGGCGCAGGATGTCGGACGGATCCTCGGCGGACCCGCCCCCGTCCAGCCGGACGAACGTGGTCACGATGTCGGCCGCCGCGATGGCCGCCAGCGCGCCGTACCCCATCCAGGCGAGGCGGCGGTGCCCGCGCGCGGCGCCGAGCACGAACGGCAGCGCCCCGCAGACGAACACGATGTCGATCAGCGGGTAGAGCAGTTCCAGCAGGAACTCCGGCGGCGACTCCCCCGACCGGTGGTACAGGTTCCCGAACAGCGCCACCCAGCCGAGGACGAACAGCGCGCAGGCGCAGACGTAGGTGTCGGCGGCGTAGCGCAGCCACGTGCCCGCGTCGCGGGGCAGCCGGATCGGCGCGACCAGCCCGATGACGAGCGCGACCAGCGCGACCAGGTAGAACAGGTCGGGCACCGACAGCGACAGGGCGCTGCGGCCGGAACCGTACGCCAGCGCGCCGCCGACCGCGCCGACGAACCAGGAGGCGGCGGCGATGCCGTACCACCGCCAGGACGCGCGCCAGATGCCGCCAGGGGCGGCCGCCGGATCGGCGGACGGCCCGTCGGGGCGCCGGGACGACAGCAGCAGGGAGATCGCGGCGGCGCCCGCGGCGCCGGCCTCGGTCCAGGCGATGAAGGCGCGGCCGCCCCAGCCGAGCAGCGAGCCGGTGGCGTACAGCACACCGACGATCGCCGCCAGGGCGACCGGCAGCGCACGCGGCGGTACCCGCCTGGCGTAGTCGCCGCTCATCGCGCCGCGTCCCTTCCTGCCCGATGGGCTGATCGGCCCTGGCGGAGGCCGCGCCGCGCCAGGGGAGTTGGGGGCCACGACCCTCGCCGCCTGGATAACGGCCCGAAGGTCACGGATGGTGCCCCGCGCCGGATCGGCGCGGACCGGTGGCGAGCGCACCGGCCTCGCCTGCCCGGGGATCAGCGACGTTGCTGCACTACGGGATCACCGTGTCGCTCACTGTACGTTCGGTAGGTCACGGAGCGATTGAGGCTGGGCGACCTTCCCGCGACGAACGGCCTCGTCTCGGATCCGTTTGGGACGTCCGAAAGCCGAACATCCCCGGATCGCCTGCTTGCCCGGGATTACGCTGCGTAACAGGGAACGGTGAGCACCCGGGATCCGTACTACCTGCGGGAGGCGCCCATGCGACAGCACACCATCCTCGCCCCGGTCGTCGTGGCCTCGGCGGCCGCGCTCCTCGCGGCCTGCTCGTCCTCGCCGTCCGGAGGCGGAGAGGGCCGGACCCCGCCGCCGGCGTCCGCCACCCCGTCCGCGACCGGCGGCGGGCCCGGCATGCCCCGCTCCGTCACCGAGAACCTCAAGGTGCCGTGGGCCGTGGCGTTCCTGCCCGGAGCCGACGCGCTGGTCACCGAACGGGACACCGCCCGGCTCCTGCGCGTCACGCCGTCCGGGCGCGCGACGACGGTCGCCACGGTGCCCGGTGTGGACGCGAAAGGTGAGGGCGGTCTCCTCGGCGTCGCGGTGTCCCCGTCTTACGGCACCGACCATTTCGTCTACCTGTACTACACGGCCGCGTCCGACAACCGTGTCGTGCGCGCCACCTATGACGGCCGTCTCAGCGACCTGAAACCGATCGTCACCGGCATCCCCAAGGGCTCCATCCACAACGGGGGGCGCCTGGCCTTCGGCCCCGACAAGATGCTCTACGTCACCACCGGCGAGACCGGCGAGACCGGCATGGCGCAGGACAGGAACTCCCTCGGCGGCAAGATCCTCCGGGTCACCTCCGAGGGCGCCCCCGCGCCCGGCAACCCGTTCGGCACCCGCGTCTGGACCTACGGGCACCGCAACGTCCAAGGCCTCGCCTGGGACGACGCGGGCCGCCTGTACGCCACCGAGTTCGGCCAGGACCGCTTCGACGAGATCAACCTGATCCGCAAGGGCGGCAACTACGGCTGGCCGGTCGTCGAGGGCGTCGGCCACCGCAAGGGCTTCACCGACCCGCTCCTGACCTGGACGACCGACCAGGCGTCGCCTTCCGGCCTCGCCTACGCGAACGGTTCCCTGTGGGCCGCCGCTCTGCGCGGCGAGCGCCTCTGGCAGGTCCCCCTCGACAACGGCAAGGTGGGGCGCCCCCTCGCCCGCTTCCAGGGCCACTACGGAAGGCTGCGCGCGGTCGTCCGCACCCCCGACGGCTCACTGTGGGTGACGACCAGCAACAAGGACGGACGAGGCCAACCCCGCCCAGGCGACGACCGCATCATCGACGTCCCCCACCCCTGACCAGCACAGCCCGACCGGGGACGCGTTCGGGTTCGCCGAGGCGTCTCGCCATGGGTGAGACGCCTCGGCGGACGTTCGGAACCCCCGGACCGGAGGGTCAGGAGGCGCCGAGCTTCTCCAGGATCAGCTCGCGGGCGCGGCCGGCGTCGGCCTGGCCGCGGGTGGCCTTCATCACGGCGCCGACGAGGGCGCCGGCGGCGGCGACCTTTCCGGCGCGGATCTTGTCGGCCACGTCGGCGTTGCCGGCGATCACCTGGTCGATGACCGAGGACAGCTCGCCCTCGTCGCTGACGACCTTCAGGCCCCGCGCGGCGACGACCTCGTCCGGGCCGCCCTCGCCCGCGAGCACGCCCTCGAACACCTTGCGGGCCAGCTTGTCGTTCAGCTCGCCCGCGGTGATCATCGCCTGGACGCGGGCGACCTGCTCGGGCGTGATCGGCAGCTCGGCCAGTTCGACGCCCTGCTCGGTGGCGCGCCGCGACAGCTCGTTCATCCACCACTTGCGGGCGGCCGGGGCGTCGGTGCCCTGCGCGACCGTCGCCTCGATGAGGTCGACGGCGCCGGCGTTGACGACGTCCCGCAGCTCCAGGTCGGACAGCTTCCACTCCCGCTGGATGCGGGCGCGGCGCGCGGCCGGCAGCTCCGGCAGGGTGGCGCGCAGCTCCTCCACCCACTCCCGCGACGGCGCCATCGGCACCAGGTCGGGCTCGGGGAAGTAGCGGTAGTCCTGCGCCTCCTCCTTGCTGCGCCCGCTCGTGGTGCGGCCGGTGTCCTCGTGGAAGTGCCGGGTCTCCTGGACGACGGTGCCGCCCGCGTCCAGCACGCCCGCCTGCCGCTCGATCTCCGACCGGACGGACCGCTCGACCGACCGCAGCGAGTTGACGTTCTTGGTCTCGGTCCGGGTGCCCCACTTCTCGGCGCCGCGCGGCATCAGAGAGACGTTCACGTCGCAGCGCATCGAGCCCTGCTCCATGCGCACGTCCGACACGCCGAGCGACCGGACCAGCTCGCGCAGCTCCGTCGCGTACGCCCGCGCCACCAGCGGCGCCCGGTCACCGGTCGCCGGGATCGGCTTGGTGACGATCTCCACCAGCGGGATGCCCGCCCGGTTGTAGTCGACGAGGGAGTACTCGGCGCCGTGGATGCGCCCGGTCGAGCCGCCGACGTGCAGCGACTTGCCGGTGTCCTCCTCCATGTGGACGCGCTCGATCCCGATCCGGAACGTCTCGCCGTCGACCTCGACGTCCAGGTGGCCGTCCACGCAGATCGGCTCGTCGTACTGCGAGATCTGGTAGTTCTTCGGCATGTCCGGGTAGAAGTAGTTCTTCCGGGCGAACCGGCACCACTCCACGATGTCGCAGTTCAGCGCGAGGCCGATCTTGATGATGCCCTCGATCGCGGCGTGGTTGGTGACCGGCAGCGATCCCGGCAGCCCCAGGCACACCGGGCACACCTGCGTGTTCGGTTCCGCGCCGAACGCCGTCGGGCACCCGCAGAACATCTTGGACGCGGTGCCGAGCTCGATGTGCGTCTCGATGCCGAGGACCGGTTCGTACTTCGCCAGCGCCTCTTCGTAGTCCATCAGGGCCGGAGTGGTCACTTCGCCTCCACCAGTTCCGGGGCCCGGGCCAGCAGCGGGCCGCCCCAGCGCTCTTCGAGGGCCCGCTCGACGGCGGCGCCGACGCGGTAGACGCGGTCGTCGCCGAGGACGGGGGCCATGATCTGCAGGCCGACGGGCAGGCCGTCCGCCAGGCCGCACGGCACCGAGATCGCGGCGTTGCCGGTGAGGTTGGCCGGGATCGTGCACAGGTCGGCCAAGTACATGGCGATCGGGTCGTCGGCGCGCTCGCCGATCGGGAACGCGGTGGTCGGCGTGGTCGGCGAGACCAGCACGTCCACCTGCTCGAACGCCGCCTCGAAGTCGCGCTTGATCAGGGTGCGGACCTGCTGCGCCTTGCCGTAGTAGGCGTCGTAGTAGCCCGACGACAGCGCGTAGGTGCCGAGCATGATGCGCCGCTTCACCTCGGGCCCGAAGCCCTCCGCGCGGGTCAGCGCCATGACCTCCTCGGCGCTGCGGCTGCCGTCGTCGCCGACGCGCAGGCCGTACCGCATCGCGTCGAAACGCGCGAGGTTGGACGAGCACTCCGACGGCGCGATCAGGTAGTACGCGGGCAGCGCGTAGGAGAAGTGCGGGCAGGACACCTCGACGACCTTCGCGCCGAGGGACTCCAGCAGCTCGACCGTCTCGTTGAAGCGCGCCGAGACGCCCGCCTGGTAGCCGTCGCCCGCGAACTCCTTCACGACGCCCACGCGCAGCCCGTTGACGTCGGCGCGGCGCGCGGCCTCCACGACCGGTGGGACGGCCTGGTCCACCGAGGTGGAGTCCATGACGTCGTGGCCGCTGAACGCCTCGTGCAGCAGCGCCGCGTCCAGCACGTTGCGCGCGAACGGGCCGGGCGTGTCGAGCGAGGACGCGAACGCGATGACGCCGTAGCGGGACGAGCCGCCGTAGGTGGGCTTCATCCCGACGATGCCGGTGACGGCGGCGGGCTGCCGGATGGAGCCGCCGGTGTCGGTGCCGGTGGACAGCGGCGCCTCGTACGCCGCGACCGCCGCCGACGACCCGCCCGACGACCCGCCCGGGACCCGCTCCAGATCCCACGGGTTGCGGGAGACGAAGTAGGCGCTGTTCTCCGTGGACGAGCCCATCGCGAACTCGTCCATGTTCGTCTTGCCGAGGATCACCAGCCCGGCCTGCCGCAGCCGCGCCGTCACGGTCGCGTCGTACGGCGGCCGCCAGCCCTCAAGGATCTTGGATCCGGCGGTGGTGGGCATGTCCGCGGTGGTGAACACGTCCTTGTGCGCGATGGGGACGCCGGCCAGCGGGCCGAGCTTCTCCCCCGCCGCGCGCCGCTCGTCCACCTCGCGGGCCTGCGCCAGCGTCGTCTCGCGGTCGACGTGCAGGAACGCCTTGACGCTGCCGTCCACCGCCGCGATGCGGTCCAGGTGCGCCTCGGCCACCTCGACGGCCGACGCCTCACCCGCGGCCATCAGCTCCCCGAGCTCCGCCGCACTCTTCCTGACCAGCTCACTCACCGCACGTGTCCTTTCTGGGGGGACGACGCCCCAGGCCCCCCAGGCGTGCCGCCTGAGCGGCGCCCTCCACTCCGCTGCGCTCCGTTCCGGTCACCGCACGCGTGACTCCTGGGGGGCGACCCCCCAGACCCCCCAGGCGTGCCGCCTGAGCGGCGCCCTCCACTCCGCTGCGCTCCGTTCCGGTCACCGCTCAGGCCTCCTCGTCGAGGATCCGCGGCACGCGGAAGCGCTGCTCCTCGGCGGCCGGGGCGCCGGCGAGGGCCTGCTCGGGCCGGAGGCACTCCCGCACCTCGTCCGTCCGGTAGACGTTGGTCAGCGGCAGCGCGTGCGAGGTGGGCGGGATGTCCTCCGCCGCGACCTCCTGCACCCGCGCGACCGCGGAGATGATCTGGTCGAGCTGGGCGGCGAGATGGTCGAGCTCATCGTCGCCGAGCGCCAGCCGGGACAGCCGGGCGAGGTGCGACACCTCGTCACGGGTGATGGCGGACATTGAAGAAACCGTTCCTGCGATGAAGTGGGTTCACGGCCATCCTATGGGCCCGCGCCCCCGCACCCCGACCCGTTTACGCGGGCGTGCCCGCGGCGGGTCGCCCAGGTCGCCCGTTTCATCCCCGCACAGAGGGAACGCTTCTTGCGTCCACCCCCGGGACGAACGAGAGGAGACCGCCGTGACCATCGGCGGCAGCATCGCCCTGATCATCATCGGCGCGATCCTGGCATACGCAGTCAACTACGACATCAGCGGCATCGACATCCGGCTGGTCGGCGTCATCCTCATGATCGGCGGCGTGATCGGCCTCGTTGTCGGCATCGTGCGGATCATGTCCGCCCGCCGCGCCGTCGACCGCCGTCCCCCGCCCGCGGCCGTGCGCGAGGAGTACTACGCCGACGACTACGAGGCCCGTCGCCGCTACTGACCGCGGACACCGCCCCACGCATCACGCCCCGCAACGGGCAGGGCGCCCCCTTACCTAGGCGGCGCCCTGCCCGCGCGTCCGCTGGAAGACCCTTCTGGTGCGAAACGGTCCCTGCCCCCATCGGCGTTCGGCCGTGGCGGTCAGGCGCCTCCGGGCGCCTTCACCGAGGGGACGGCGAAGGAGTACAGCCAGTCGGTGGCGGTCGCGGCGTCCATGGGACGGCAGAAGTGCCAGCCCTGGGCGGCGTCGCAGCCCATCTCCCGCAGCCGCTCGGCGGTGGCCGGGTCCTCGACGCCCTCGGCGACCGAGCGCAGCCCGAGCGTGCGGACGAGGTCGACGATCGAGCGGACGATGACGGCGTCGTCGGCCGAGTCGGCCAGGCGCCCCACGAACGATGAGTCGATCTTGATCTCCTCGACGGGCAGGCGCTTGAGCCGCACGAGGGAGGAGTAGCCGGTGCCGAAGTCGTCCAGGCTGAGCGGGATGCCGAGCTCGGCGAGGGCGCTCACCGTGTCGGAGGCGTAGGCGGGCTCGTTCATCAGGATGCGCTCGGTGATCTCCAGCTGGAGCGCCGCGGCGGGCAGGCCGCGGGCGAGCAGGCCCTCCTCGATGACCTCGGTGAGCCCGGTGTCGAGCAGGTCGCGTCCCGAGGCGTTCACCGCGACCTGGACCGGCATGTCCGCCCGCCACCACGCGGCGGTCTGGGCGAGCGCGGCCTGCACGACGTAGTGGGTGATCGAGCGCATCAGGTAGGTCTGCTCGGCGACCGACAGGAACGCCTCGGGCTCCAGGAGGCCCTTGTCGGGGTGGCGCCAGCGCAGCAGGGCCTCCATGCCGACGAGGTGGCCGTCCCGCAGCGAGATCTTCGGTTGGTAGAACAGCTCCAGCTCGGAGCGGTCGATGGCGCGGCGCAGGTCGCCGAGCATGCTGAGCCGGGCCGGGGAGTTGCGGTCCTTGCCGGGCGAGTACGTCTCGACGCCGGTCCGGGCCTCCTTGGCGTTGTACATGGCGACGTCGGCGCGCTGCAGGAGCAGCTCGAAGTCGGGCGCGTGGTCGGGGAACAGCGCGATGCCGACGCTGGCCTCCAGATCGAACGACATGCCGTCCAGCCGGACGGGTTCGGAGAGCGCGGCGCGCAGCCGGGCGGCGACCTCGCGGGCGGCGGCCTCGTCCCGCACGGTGGGCAGCAGCACCGCGAACTCGTCGCCGCCGAGCCGCGCGACGAGGTCGCCGGGGCGGACGCTGTGGGTGAGCCGGTGCGCGACGAGCTGGAGCAGCCGGTCGCCGGTGGGGTGCCCGAGGGTGTCGTTGACCTCCTTGAACCGGTCGAGGTCGAGCAGGAACAGCCCGGCGCGGTGGTCCGGCGGGTCGGCCGCCTTGCGGCGCCGGGCCCCGAGCCCGGCGGCGCGCGGGAGCCGCCGCTCCGCGCCGCGCGCCTCGGCGAGGGCCTCCTCGGTGCGGACGATCAGCAGCTTGCGGTTGGGCAGGCCGGTCAGCCCGTCGTGCAGCGCCTGGTGCTCACGCCGGACCGAGACGGAGGCGTTGAGGTAGACGGCGATGAACGGCAGGACGATCAGCGGCACGAAGACGGCGGACCGGTCCATCGCGATGACCATCAGCGGGGCGAGGCCGAGCAGCGCCAGGTGCACGAGGACCTGGTAGGCCAGGTCCCAGCGGAGCGCCTTGACGAGCGAGACGCGGGCGTGCAGCGCGACGGCGGCGCCGACGAGGGTGTCGTTGCAGACGAAGTAGACGGCGCCGGCGAGCGCGATCGCGGGCAGGTCGGAGCCGTGCGGCACCCACAGCTGCGAGGGGGTCGCGAGGTCGCCGGAGAGCGCGAGGACGAGCTGGGCGGCGGCCAGGCTGAGCGTGTACTGCGCGACGTTGAAGGCGATGCGGTGGGGGGAGCGGGAACGGAAGATCCCGCAGGTGATCACGGCGACGGCCTGGAGGGCGGCGGCGATGGGCAGCCCGGCGTACAGCAGCGCGGCGAACGAGAACGTCGTCGAGGTGGTGGCGCCGTTGTTCTCGGTGCTGCCGGGCGTGATGATCGGCCGCAGCTCGCCGAAGATGATGAAGCAGCCGAGGATCCAGAACACGGGGGTTCCGGCGAGCGCGTCCAGGTCGGCGCGGGTCAGCCCGGAGAACGCGGCGGCCGCGGCGGCGAGGCCGAGCAGGATGACGACGACGAAGTAGATCCACAACGGGGAGCCACGGCGTGGCGCCGTGTTCCGCGTGTTGTTCGGGTCCTTCATCACATCCTCGGGGGGCTGCGGGGGGTCGCCCCCCGGCACCGGGCGTCCCCGACCTCGGGGGACGCCCCCCGGGTGTTACGTCCGGAGATTTCAGGTGTGGGTCGTGATGTGAGGGAGGGTACGGCCTTCGCTCAACTTCGCGAAACCGGTTGCGTACGTTCCGTTATTTCCTTTCCGCGTCCGTCCCTCGTCGCTGGGTAGTGGAAGTGTACCCCTGAGTAACGCAACCCTGGTCGAAACCCCCGCAACCACGCCGTGTTAGGCGTCCGCGCGCATAGTTACGTTTTTGGCCGCATCTGGCCCATCGGAGAGGAGGACCCGGAACCCCTCCTCGGCCAGGACCGGCACGCCCAACTTGACCGCTTTGTCGTATTTCGACCCTGGACTGTCGCCGACGACCACGAAGCCCGTCTTCTTCGACACCGACCCGGACACCTTCCCGCCGAGCCGCTGCACCGCCTCGGTCGCCGAGTCGCGGCTGAACCCCTCCAGCGATCCGGTGATCACCACGCTGACGCCCTCCAGCGGGCGCGGCCCCGCGGCCCCCTCGTCCCGCATCCGGACGCCGGCGGCGCGCCACTTGTCGACGATCTCGCGGTGCCAGGGCTCCTCGAACCACTTCTTGATGGACGCGGCGATGGTGGGCCCCACGCCGTCCACCGCGGCGAGCTCCTCCTCCGTCGCCTCGGCGATCGCGTCGAGCGAGCGCATCTCGCGCGCGAGGTCCTGGGCGGCGGACGGCCCGACATGCCGGATCGACAGCGCCACCAGCACCCGCCACAGCGGCTGCCGCTTGGCCTTCTCCAGCTCCTCGAAGAGGATCTCGACCGTCTTCTTCGGCTCGCCCTCCTTGTTGGCGAAGAACGACACCACCTTCGGCTCGCCGGTCTTCGGGTCGGTCTTGGCCGTGCCGGTCCGCTGGTCGAGGACCGGGCTCCTGATCGGGAGCAGCTGGTCGACGGTGAGGTGGAACAGGTCGCCCTCGTTCTTCACCGGCGGGTCGCTCGGCTCCAGCGGCTGGGTGAGCGCGGTCGCCGCGACGTAGCCGAGCGCCTCGATGTCGAGCACCTTGCGGCTCGCCAGATAGAACAGCCGCTCGCGCAGCTGGCCGGGGCAGCTCCTGGCGTTCGGGCAGCGGATGTCGACGTCGCCCTCCTTCTCGTACGCCAGCTCCGTCCCGCACTCGGGGCAGGTGTCGGGCATGACGAACTCGCGCTCGGACCCGTCGCGCAGCCCGGTCACCGGCGCGACGATCTCGGGGATGACGTCGCCCGCCTTGCGCAGCACGACCGTGTCGCCGATCAGCACGCCCTTGCGCCTGACCTCGCTCGCGTTGTGCAGCGTCGCCCGCTCCACCGTGGACCCGGCGACCTTGATCGGCTCCATCACCCCGTAGGGGGTGACGCGCCCGGTCCGCCCCACGCCGACCCTGATGTCGAGGAGCTTGGTGTTGACCTCCTCCGGCGGGTACTTCCACGCGATCGCCCAGCGCGGCGCCCGGCTCGTCGACCCGAGCCGGCGCTGCAGCGCGAACTGGTCGACCTTGACGACGACCCCGTCGATCTCGTAGGCGGTGCCGTGCCGGTCCTCGCCGTACTCCTCGATGTACTCGCGGACGGCGCCGAGCCCGGAGACGACCTTGTAGCGGTCGCTGACCGGCAGGCCCCAGCCGCGCATCAGCTCGTACGCGCCGGACTGGCTGTCGGGCTGCTCCCCGCCCCGCCACGCGCCGAACCCGTGGACGAGCATGCCGAGCGGCCGGTGCGCGGTCACCCGCGGGTCCTTCTGCCGCAGCGAGCCCGCCGCCGCGTTGCGCGGGTTGGCGAAGGGCTCCTTGCCCGCCTCGATCTGGACCGCGTTGACCTGCTCGAACCCCTCGACCGGCAGGAAGACCTCGCCGCGGACCTCCAGGACGTCCGGCCAGCCCTCGCCGGCCAGCCGGGCGGGGATGTCGGCGATGGTGCGGACGTTGTTGGTGACGTCCTCGCCGGTGCGCCCGTCGCCGCGGGTGACCCCGCGCACGAGCCGCCCCTTCTCGTACGTCAGCGCGATCGCCAGGCCGTCGATCTTCAGCTCGCACAGGTAGCCGGCGACCTCGCCGACCTCCTTGACGACCCGCTCGTCCCAGGCGAGCAGCTCCTCGGCGCTCATCGCGTTGTCGAGGCTCTGCATCCGCTCCAGGTGCTGGACGGTCGCGAAGTCGGTGACGATGGGCGCGCCGACCCGCTGTGTCGGCGAGTCGGGCGTGACCAGCTCCGGATACCGCTCCTCCAGCGCCCGGATGTCGCGCATCATCCGGTCGTACTCGGCGTCGGAGAGCGTCGGCTGGTCGAGGACGTAGTACCGGTAGTTGGCCTCGTCGAGCCGCTCGCTCAGCTCCTTGTGGCGCTGCCGCGCCTCGGTCGGAACGCCGTCGCTCATGGTCATGCCCCTATTCTCGCCAACGGGACCGACAATATGAGCCCTCGGCGCGCCCTTCTAGAGAGCCGCTTCGTAGAGCATCCGGGCGGTGTCGCGGCAGCGTGCGAGGGCGGCGCGGACGTGGCGGGGCGAGGCGCCCGCCATGCCGCAGGCCGGAGTGATCACGACTTGTTCGGCCAGCCGCTGGGCGGGGAAGCCGAAGCGGCGCCACAGCTCCCGCACCGGCTCGGCGGTCGCCTTGAGGGGTGGAAGGGCGGCGTCGGTCGCGGGGACGGCGCCGAGGAACAGGCCGATCCCCGCGTCGATCGCCTCCCCCACGGCGTCGTCGTCGCGTCTCGGGACCAGGCGCAGGTCGATGGAGAGGGCCTTCGCGCCGGCGCCGCGCAGGAGGTTGTAGGGGACGTTCCGGGCGCAGCAGTGCACGACGGGGTAGGCGTCCGTCGCGCCGATCACGGTGCGGAGGGCCTCTTCGGCGATCGGCGCCTCGATCGCCCGTAGGCGGGAGAAGCCGCTGGCGGTCGGGACCGTCCCGGCCAGGGCGGCGGGCAGGCTGGGCTCGTCCAACTGCAGGATGATCTGCGCCGCCGGGAGTCGGCGCTGGACGCCGGCCACGTGGGCGGCGACGCCCTCGGCCAGCGAGGCGGTCAGGTCGCGGACGGCGCCGGGGTCCTTCAGCGCCCGGTCGCCGTGCCGCAGCTCGATCGAGGCGGCCAGCGTCCAGGGCCCGCAGACCTGGATCTTGAACGGCCCGTCGTGGCCGCCCGCGACCTCCTCCAGGACGTCCAGGTCGCGGGCGAGGTGGTCGCGGGAGCGCTGCGTGTCGCGTCCGGGGCGGTCGGAGAACCGCCAGCCGGACGGCTCCAGGTGCACGGGCATCTCGACCAGCAGCCCGGCGGTCCGCCCCGCCAGGTCGGCGCCGGGGCCGCGGGCCGGCAGCTCGGGCAGGTGCGGCAGCTCGGGCAGTTCGCCGAGGACGATCCGCAGCGCCTCGGCGGGGTCCTCCCCCGGATAGGACCCGACGCCGGTCGCCGTCCCGGCCTGCCACGGAAAGCTCGTCACCCTGCAAACCCTATCGGCGCCGCGGGACGGCGATCACAGCAGCGCGGCCAGCCGGTCGAGGCGGCGGAGCGTGTCGTCCTCCGGCTCGGTCCGCAGGTTGAACAGGACCTCGTCGGCTCCCGCGGCCTCCAGCTCGGCGACGGCCTCCGGCCTGGCCGGGACGGCGAACACCGTCACCGGCACCCGGCGTCCCGCCCGCTCGCGCAGGTCCGCGATCCGGGCGGCGAGATCACCGGTTCCGCGGCCGTAGAGCGGCATCCATCCGTCGCCGTACTCCGCGACCCGGTCGAGCGCCGTCGGCCCCGAGCCGCCGACCAGCACGGGCGGATGCGGGTCCTGGACGGGCTTGGGGTAGGAGAACACCGGGTCGAAGTCGACGAACTCGCCGTGGAACTCGGCCCGCTCCTTCGTCCACAGCTCCTTGACCGCCAGCACCCGCTCGCGCATCAGCCGCATCCGGGTCGCCGGGTCGGTGCCGTGGTTGCGCATCTCCTCCCGGTTCCAGCCGGCGCCGACGCCGAGCACGGCGCGTCCGCCGGAGACCAGGTCGAGGGAGGCGGTCTCCTTCGCCAGCGTGATCGGGTCGCGCTGGACGACCAGCGCGATGCCCGTCCCGAGCCGGAGGCGCGCGGTGACGGCGGCGGCCGCCGACAGCGCGACGAACGGGTCGAGCGTCCGGTAGTAGATGCGCGGCAGCTCGCCGCCGCCCGGATACTCCGACTCCCGCTTCACGGGGATGTGCGTGTGCTCGGTGACGAACAGGGACCCGAACCCGCGCTCCTCCAGCGCCCGCCCGAGCGCGGCGGGGCCGATCCCCTCATCGGTCACGAACGTCGAGACACCGAACCGCATCGCGCTCTCCTTCCGGCACCCTGGTCAGGCGGGGACGCGCGCGGTCTCCGCGATCGTGGCCGACCCGAGGACGCGGTCGCCGTCGTAGAGGACGGCGGCCTGGCCGGTCGCCACGCCCCGCGCGGGCGTGGCCAGGCGGACGCGCAGCTCGTTCCCGGTGTGCTCGGCCGTGCAGTCGTGGACCTCGCCGTGCGCGCGGAGCTGGACCTGGCACTCGAACGGGCCCCGCGGGGCCTCGCTCAGCCACACGGGGCGCTCGCCGGTGATCTCGTGGACGTCCAGCGACTCGCGCGGCCCCACCGTCACGGTGTTGGTGACCGGGGAGATGTCGAGGACGTAGCGGGGCCGCCCGTCCGGCGCCGGGGTGCCGATCCGCAGGCCCTTGCGCTGCCCGATCGTGTAGGCGTAGGCGCCGTCGTGCTCGCCGACCTCGTTGCCGTCGGCGTCGACGATCGGGCCGGGCGCCGACCCCAGCCGCTCGGCCAGGAAGCCGCGCGTGTCGCCGTCGGCGATGAAGCAGATGTCGTGGCTGTCGGGCTTGTCGGCGACCTGGAGGCCGCGGCGCTCCGCCTCCAGCCGGATGTCGGCCTTGGAGGTGTCGCCGAGCGGGAACAGCGCGTGCGCGAGCTGCTCGGGCGTGCAGACGGCCAGGACGTACGACTGGTCCTTGCCCGCGTCGACGCCGCGCCGCAGGACGCCGCCGTCCAGCCGCGCGTAGTGGCCGGTGCAGACGGCGTCGAAGCCGAGCGCCATCGCCCGGTCCAGCAGCGCCGCGAACTTGATCTTCTCGTTGCAGCGCAGGCACGGGTTCGGGGTGCGGCCCGCCGCGTACTCGCTGACGAAGTCCTCCACCACGTCCCGGTGGAAGCGCTCGGCGAGGTCCCACACGTAGAACGGGATGCCGATCACGTCGGCGGCGCGGCGGGCGTCCCGGGAGTCCTCCAGGGTGCAGCAGCCGCGCGCCCCCGTCCGGTACGACTGGGGATTGCTGGACAGGGCCATGTGGACGCCGGTCACATCGTGCCCGGCCTCGGCGGCGCGGGCGGCGGCCACGGCGGAGTCGACGCCGCCCGACATGGCGGCGAGTACACGGAGAGGCATAGTCCTTCGAGCGTACGCGGCGTGGCCCGGTCTCCCGACTCCATTTCCGCGTACGATTGGGGCCGCTATGGGAATCTTCCGTCGTCCGCGCGAGGCGTCCGCCGCCGCACCGCCCGCCATCAGCGAGTTCTGGGAGTGGTGGGCCCAGGCCCGCCCGACGATCGAGGCCTCGCTGGCCGCCGGGCCGGAGCCGTCCGAGGAGTCCGATCCGGCCGTGCCCGGTGAGGGCCTGTCCGCCGAGACGATGGAGGATCTGTCCCGCCTCGTCCACAAGATCCACCCCGAGCTCCAGTGGGAGATCGGCGGCGCCGACGACCGCAACCCCTCGCTGACCGTCACCGGCGGCGGCGACCCCGAGCTGCGCGGCCTGACCGAGCGCTGGGCGCGCTCCGCCCCGTCCGGCTCCGCCGCGGGCGGCTGGAGCTTCCACCCGTCCCGCCAGGCCGACCCGGAGATGCTCGGCCAGGACCTCATCCTCGGCGACCACGAGTTCGACCTGGAGTACGTCCGGCTCGGCATGCGCGCCGACGCCGACCGCGCCCGCGTGCACATCACCGCCTACCACCCCGACTTCCTGTTCGTCTCCGAGGAGCAGCAGCTCCAGGTCGCGCTGAACGTCCTGCACTGGGCGCTCGGGGAGGACGACGTGGCCCGCTGGATCGGCGAGGTCACGATCGCGACCGAGGCGCCGATCGACTCCCTCCCGCCGTCCATGCTGTCCGCGGTCGTGGAGCAGATCTCCGAGCCGTTCGCCGAGCCGGCCTGGCTGACCGGCGAGGGCCGCACGCCCCGCGGCCACCCCGCCCGCCTCGGCGCCCGGTTCCCGCTGCACCGGCAGGACTACCCGCTCTGCGACCTGCACGTGGCGATCACCGTCCCGTACGCCAACAGCAACCCCGACCGGCTCCCCGTCGAGCCGTCGTCGGGCGCGCTGCGCGCGTTCGAGAAGAAGCTCGCCAAGCTCGGCGACCGCGCCGTCCTCGCCGTCCGCGAGACCGGCGACGGCCTGCGCGTCTTCCACCTGTACGCCGACCCCGACTCCGGCGTCATCTCCGAACTCGACCAGCTGGCCGCGGGCTGGCCGGAGGGCAAGGCCAAGGTCGCCTCCACCAGCGACCCCGGCTGGCGAGCCCTGGCCCCCTACCAGCCGTGACTCCCAGGGGCTAGTTGCTCGCGTCCACCTTGCGGTAGCGGGCTTCGCAGAAGTTGTAGAGGCCGAAGGTGATGACGCCGAGGGCGATGGCGGCCAGGCCCCAGGGGCCGGCGGGGGTCGAGGCGAACTCGCGGAGGGTGCCGTCCAGGCCCTGGGCCTTGTCGGGCTGGAAGCTGACGGCCGCGTAGGCGAGGAAGGCGCCGACGGCGGCGACGACGAGGCCGCGGGCGGTGTTGCCGACGATCGCGAGGGGCTTGACGACGCGGCGCGCGGTCCTGCCCATCTCCCAGGACTTGAGTTCCTTCATGAACTTGTGCCGGAAGGCGTTCACGACCATGACCGCGCCCACGACGAGGAAGCCCACCGCGACCGCCAGGACGAGCCAGCGGCCGCCGGGCGCCTCCATGAGCCGCGCGGTGTAGGTCTTGGACTGCTTGTCGCTCGACGAGCCGTGGTGGCCGAAGAGGAACGCGAGGGTCCCGACGAACGCGACCGCGTAGATGACGGCGCGTGCGGCCGACATCAGGCGCTTGGTCGCCTTGTCGCCGTCTGGGACGGGACGGCCGAGCAGGGCCTCCGCGGTCTGCCAGAGGACGAGCGCGGCGAAGCCGACCGCCATCAGCGCGATGAGGACGAGGCCGCCCGGTTTGCCGGCGATGGTCTCCAGCGCGCCCGTGCGGTCGGCCTCCTTCCCGCCGCCGCCGAAGGCGACCTGGAGGGCCAGCCAGCCGATGAGGAGGTAGAGCAGGCCGCGCGCGACCAGCCCCACCCGGGACATGTGGTGGAACCAAGGGTGTCCCGCCGCCTGCTTGAGCCCGCGGCTCACATCCGTCGTCACGGCCACGCTGTCCCCGTTCAAGGGGAGGTCAAACCAGCGTCAGCTGAGGCCCGCGCGGCGGGCGCGCTCGACGACCGGGCCGATGGCGTCGGCGAGGGCCTTCACGTCGGCCTCGGTGCTGGTGTGGCCGAGGGAGAACCGCAGCGACCCTCGGGCCCGCTCGGCGCCCGCGTCCATGGCGACCAGGACGTGGCTGGGCTGGGAGACGCCCGCCGAGCAGGCCGATCCGGTGGAGCAGGCGATGCCGCGCGCGTCCAGCAGCATGAGCAGGGCGTCGCCCTCGCAGCCGGGGAAGGAGAAGTGCGCGTTGCCGGGGAGGCGGTCGTCGGGGTCGCCGTTCAGCACCGCCTCAGGGACGGCGTCCCGCACGGCGGCGATCAGCTCGTCGCGCAGCCCGGCGAGGCGGGCCGCCTCGGCCTCGCGGCGGGCGACCGCGGCCCGGACGGCGGCGGCGAAGCCCGCGATGGCGGGGGCGTCGAGCGTCCCGGACCGGACGTCGCGCTCCTGGCCGCCGCCGTGCAGCAGCGGCACCGGGTCGAGGAACACCGGCGGCTTCGGCTTGGCCAGCAGCAGCGCGCCGACGCCGATCGGGCCGCCGAGCTTGTGGCCGGTGATGGTCAGGGCCTGCGCGCCGCTCGCCGCGAACCCGACGGGCAGCTGCCCGGCGGCCTGGACGGCGTCGGTGTGCAGGGGGACGCCGCGCTCGCCGGCGGCGGCGGCCAGTTCGGCGACGGGCTGGACGGTGCCGACCTCGTTGTTGGCCCACATCACGGTGGCGAGGGCCACGTCGTCGCCGGAGCCGAGCAGTTCGCGCAGCGCGTCCGGAGCGACGCGGCCGAGCCCGTCCACCGGGACGACGTCGACGCGGGCGCCCTCGTGGTCGGCGAGCCACTGGACCGCGTCCAGGACCGCGTGGTGCTCGACGGCGCCGACGAGCACGCGGGTGCGGGCCGGGTCGGCGGTGCGGCGCGCCCAGAAGATCCCCTTGACGGCGAGGTTGTCGGCCTCGGTGCCGCCGGAGGTGAACACGACCTCGCTCGGGCGGGCGCCGAACGCCTCGGCGATGAGCTCGCGGGACTCCTCGACGACGCGCCGGGCGCGCCGGCCCGCGGCGTGCAGCGAGGAGGGGTTGCCGAGCTCGCGCAACTCCGCCGTCATCGCCTCGATGGCCTCGGGCAGCATCGGGGTGGTCGCCGCATGGTCGAGGTAGGTCACCACGCGGACAACAGTATCCGCGCCCTTCCTGTTCCCTTCCGGGGCCCGGTGCGACGGCCGGAAGCCGGGCCTCGACAGGGGGAATAGCGGGCGCCCGCCCCCGGTTGGCCCGTATACCGTCCAGCCGGTACAGTAAGGACGTCATGAAACGGGAAGCCCTCTTGGACGCAGCCGAGTCCGTGCTCTTCGAGCAGGGGACGCAGGCGCTGACCCTCAGCGCGGTCGCCGACCGCGCCGGCGTCAGCAAGGGAGGGCTGCTCTACCACTTCCCCACCAAGGAGGCGCTCGTCCGGGCCATGGTGGCGCGGGTCATCGAGGAGTTCGACGGCCTGATCGCCTCCTACGACGACGGCACGCCGGGGTCCTACACCCGGGCCTACGTCGAGGCCACGTTCGAGATCCTCACCGGTGAGGCCCGCGCCTACCGGCGGTGGTCGGCCATCACGGCCGCGGCCGCCGACCCCGAGCAGGCCGAGCCGCTGAACGAGGCGATGCGCCGCTGGCACGGCCACGACCCGGCGGACGATCCCGACCCGGGCGACGCGGCGGTCGTCAGGCTGGCGGCCGAGGGCCTCTGGGAGGTGGTCAGCCATGATCCCGGGCTGTACGACGCCGAGCAGCTCAGAGCGCTGAAACAGCGGCTTCTGGGGTTGCTGGAGCGCTGACGCCGGGGGCGCGCCGCCCGCGCCCCGCCCGACCTTCCGGACGTTCCGGACCCACACGGGTTTGGAGCGTTCCATGACCTATGTCACACGACGGCGCACGTCCCGCGACGGCGCACGTCGCGGACGCCGCACGCCACACGCCGGGGTGCGCCCCGCCGAGACGAGAAAGAGGTGAACAATGCTGTTCCGTGCCCGTTCGGGGACGTTCCTGACCTTCGCACTGGCCGGTCTGCTGACCGGAGTGTGGGTGGCGCGCATGCCCGCGCTGGCCGGCAAGTTCGGGACGAACGAGGGCGAGATCGGCATCGTCGTCCTCGTCTGGGGGCTCGGCGCGATCGCGGCCATGCAGGCGCTGCGCGGCGTGATGGCGCGGGCCGGCAGCCGCGCCGTCCTGCGGATCGCCCTGCCGCTGACGGGCCTGTCGTACGCGGCGGTGGCGCTCGCCCCCACCTACGGCGTGCTCCTCGGCGCCGTCGCGCTGTTCGGCATGACGTTCGGGATCACCGACATCGCGATGAACGCGCAGGGCAGCGTCGTCGAGCAGGCGTACCGCCGGTCCGTCATGAGCGGCATGCACGCCGGCTGGTGCGTCGGCGCGATGAGCGGCGGCCTGTTCGGCGTCGCGACCGCCGCCGCCGGTTTCGGGTTCACCGAGACCGTGCTGGTCACCGCGGTGCTGTCGGTGCCCGCCGGGCTCGCGCTCGGCCGCACCTACCTGCCCGACCCCGCCGCGCCCGCCGCGTCCGAGACGGGACGCAGGGCGCGCCGGATGCCCCCCGCCGTCTACCTGATCGGCGTCCTCGCGTTCATCGCCTTCATGACCGAGGGGTCGATCGCCGACTGGAGCGGGCTGCTGCTGCACGACGAGCTCGGCGCGACCGAGGCCGTCGCCGCGGCCGGCTACCCGATGTTCGAGCTGGCGATGCTGCTCGGGCGGCTCGTCGGCGACCGCGTCCGGATGCGGGTCGGCACCCGCCGGCTGCTGGTCGGGGCCGGCCTCGGGACCGCCGCCGGCATGACCGTCGTCGTGCTGGCCCCGGTCCCCGCGGTGGCGATCGCCGGGTTCTTCCTGACCGGGCTCGTGGTCTGCACGGTCGTCCCGACGACGATCTCGCTGGCGGGCTCCGCCGCTCCGGACCGTCCCGGCGCGGCCGTCGCCCAGGTCGGCGCGATGGGCTACGGCGGCCTGCTGCTCGGGCCGGTCGTGGTCGGCTTCCTGTCGGAGGCGACGTCCCTGCGGGTCGGCGTCGGCGTGGTCGTCGTGCTGGCGCTGCTGATCGCGGCGGGCGCCCGGTACGCGCCGCTGCGCGCGACCGCGGACATCTCCGTCCCCGCCCCGGCCGAGCCCCCGGCGCAGGCTCCGGCGGCGGGCGACTCCCGGCCGGAACCCGTCGCCGCCTGAGGCCCACATCCGATATAACCCCTTCCACGACGGGTGTGTGGGGGCGGTATGGACGGATGGCGGGTTCCCGGCTACAGCGAGATGCGCGTTCTCGGCGAGGGCGCGCAGGGTCGCGTCGTGCTCGCGCGGCACGACGCGACGGGGCGTCCAGCGGCGATCAAGTACCTGGCGCCGGCCCTCGCCGGTGACGCGGAGTTCCGCGAACGGTTCCGCGGCGAGGCCGACCTGCTCAGCCGGCTGCGCAACCCGTACGTCGCCCAGCTGTTCGGTCTGGTCGAGACGCCGGACGGCGCGGCGATCGTCATGGAGGCGGTGGACGGGGCGCCGCTGAAGTCGGTGCTCGCCGAGCGGGGGCCGCTGGCGCCCGAGGCCGCCCTGGCGGTGCTCAAGGGCTCGCTGCTGGGCCTCGCCGCCGCGCACGGCCTCGGCATCGTCCACCGCGACTACAAGCCCGCGAACGTGATCGTGCGCGGCGACGGGCTGAGCAAGCTGATCGACTTCGGCATCGCGGTGGACGCGGGCGCGTCCGGGCGGTCGGGGACGCCGGTCTACATGGCCCCCGAGCAGTGGCGGGACGAGCCCGCCTCCCCCGCGACCGACGTGTACGCGGCGGCGTGCGTGTTCTACGAGTGCGTGACGGGACACCGCCCGTACACCGCCGGGAACCCGGCCGGGCTGATGGGCCGCCACCTCACGGCCCCGATCCCGGTGGGGGACGTCCCCGGGCCGCTCCGCCCGCTGATCGAGCGCGGGCTGGCGAAGAACCCGTGGGACCGTCCGCCGGGCGCCGCCGCGTTCGTCTCCGAACTGGAGTCGGTCGCGGCGGGCGCGTACGGGACCGACTGGGAGGGACGCGGCATCCGCACGCTCGCGGGCGCCGCCGCCGCGCTGTCGGTGCTGTTCCCCCTGACCGCGCTCGGCCTCGGCGGGGGCGGCGCCTCGGTGCGGGGCGCTGTACTTCCGCCGGAGCCATCCCGTCGCGGTCGCCGCCGTCACGCTCGCCGCCTGCGCCGTCTACTACCCGGTCAC